>RFIF01000536.1 GCA_003695655.1 Cyanobacteria bacterium J069 | reverse complement strand
GGGGGGTGGGTGGGGGCGGGGGGGGGGGGGTGGGGGGGGGTGTTGGCGACTCTTTTATCGGAGGCGTCGGTAAGGGCTTTGGTGCAGGCTTGTAGCTGGGATCGACGATCGCCCGCGCCTCATCCACAGACAGATCGCCCCGCACCAGTCTGGAAAGCGCATCGCTGCCGCCGGGTTCATAGTTCAGCACCCGCACCGTGTTGTTAAATGCATTGGGAATCGGCTCTCCGTCTTCGTTGAGAAGTTCCAACTGCACCCAGTTTTTGCCAGGCTTGAATCCCTTCAAATAGATCGGCTGCCACTGGTCGATGATGAAGCTTTCACCGTTGACAGTTGCCCGAATTCGCCAGTCGGAAATATCGTCGGTGTTGCTTTCTTGAGCGATCAGATGCAGCGGCACATTGGTCAAGAAAAAGTCCAACATGATGGGTTCTGCACCATAGACACCGACGGGACGGCTATAGGTGAGCAGCGGCTGATTACGGATAGGGCGGTTGTCTGGCGTTTTGGCATAGACGTGGAACGTCACCTGGGCAAAGGCTCCATCGTTTTTGAATAGCTCGTGCCAGGGACGAGAGGCGATCGCCCTCACGGTATGCGTTCCCGGCTCCAGGTTCTCGAAAACCACTGGCTTTTCCGGGTCATACAGCGCTTGATAAGGCGCATTGTCTAAAATCACATGCAGATGCGGCCCTAGCCCTAGCGCTTTGTTTTTAAACAAGAGCAGATCGTTGACCTGAAATTTTACAGAAACCTGGTTGTCTTGCAGCACCTCGTCAGGACGCGGACTCAGAATTTTGACCTGCGGCTGGTAGGTTTCCAAAAATGGCCGCAGTTCTTGCAAAACGGGCGGCGGCGACACTTCGGCAATGGTGCTGCGGCGAGGGCTGCCCAGGCCGCTGGCAGGACGGTCAACGGAGCGGGTTGGGCGATCGCCACAAGCCGCCATCCCCAATCCCAAAACCATCACCAGCCCGATCGCCAGCCAGTTGCCGGCTCTCCGTCGTATCCACTGCATCACCACGCGCTTAAACTCCTGTGCGTTCGTCATGAACAGGACAGCCCACCGAAGTTTCCTCTGGGGCGGTTGTCGAACGTTCCCTGGATGCCCTGATCAGCCAAGTCTAAATCTTAAAAAACCTGGACATAGCCTATCCATAGGGAACTATACCGCTTCCCCTCTCCCCAAAAACAGCAGCACCACAGCACTTCATTAGGACTTACGCAGTTGGATGATTTTTCGCGGGCTGCGCCCGCGAAAAATCATCCAGAATCTATAAAACTCGTTTCAACTGCGTAAGCCCTGTTCATATAAGGTACGGGTAAGGTGCTGGTCGATCGTTGGAGAGCCAGAATAATTTTGCCTGCTTAAAAGACTATAGGACTTACGCAGTTGGATGATTTTTCGCGGGCTGCGCCCGCAAAAAATCATCCAGAGGTCTATAAAACACGCTTCAACTGCGTAAGTCCTGGACTATTTAGAGTCGAAGGCAGATCGAGCGATCGCCGCCAGAACCTGGAGGTTTGCTCAGCCGTCAGTAGCCGCCAATTAGCCGCTAGAAGTCGTGTGGAGCACATAAAACATTTCAAATAGCAATCATTTTCAATTCTTATAACTCTCGACTTTCGAGCCTGTATTCCCTAACTGGCAAGCGTTTTGAGCATCGGCCTCAATTTACTTTGATTGAAGGATCACAATATTTCCGGCTGACTTTTCTATGTTTGAGATTGATTTATGATTAACCATTTCGATTTGTAAATGTTTGTCCCCAAACGATCCATCTTTTGCGTGTCGTTTTCCTTGAAACGCAGGATCAGTCAAAGTTTTCACATCTTGAATTATTGTTAATAGCCGTGAAACTTAGGCTAATCACGGCTCTATAATCTCTAAGAAACCTACCCAGGTTAAGTCCTATCGCTGCTTTAGCCCTTGCTAGGGGCGATCGCGACTATCCTCCCCAATATCCCCGCTGCTTGAAAGCTTTGCTGCTAAAGCATTTGCCGCCAAGTAGTTACACGCTCCCCCTGGGTCTTATACGCCTGGCTATCATCATCGGCGATCGGTGGTGGCAGGGGAGGTTCGCTGTGAAAACCAGCATCTGGGTTTGGATTAGTTTTCGTTCCTTGTCTAGAGAGAGGAGAGTCTCTAATGACAACTACCCCACGGGAGCGAGACGCAAAAGTCAAAGTTGTGGTCGATAAAGACCCGGTTCCTACCTCTTTTGAGCTATGGGCCAAGCCGGGACACTTCGATCGCACGTTGGCGAAGGGACCAAAAACCACCACTTGGATTTGGAACCTGCATGCGGACGCTCACGATTTTGATAGTCATACCAGCGACTTAGAGGATATCTCCCGTAAAATCTTCAGCGCTCACTTTGGTCACCTCGCGGTGATCTTTATCTGGCTGAGCGGGATGTATTTCCACGGCGCTAAGTTTTCAAATTACGAAGCTTGGCTGACCAACCCCACGGGCATCAAGCCCAGTGCACAGGTGGTCTGGCCGATTGTCGGTCAAGAGATTTTGAATGCAGATGTTGGCGGCGGCTTCCAGGGCATCCAGATCACCTCTGGCTTGTTCCAACTGTGGCGCGCCTCTGGCTTTACCAACAGCTTCCAGCTTTATTGCACCGCGATTGGTGCGCTGGTGATGGCAGGCTTGATGCTATTTGCTGGCTGGTTCCATTACCACAAGGCTGCTCCCAAGCTGGAGTGGTTCCAAAATGTGGAGTCCATGATGAACCACCACCTAGCAGGTTTGCTGGGTCTGGGTTCCTTGGGCTGGGCGGGTCACCAGATTCACGTCTCCCTGCCCATTAACCAGTTGCTCGACTCAGGCGTGGCTGTTAAGGATATTCCGCTGCCTCATGAGTTCATTCTGAACTCCAGCCTGATGGCAGATCTGTATCCCAGCTTCTCGAAGGGCTTGACTCCCTTCTTCACCCTCAACTGGGGCGAATACGCCGATTTCCTCACGTTCAAAGGCGGACTAAACCCGGTCACGGGAGGTCTGTGGCTCAGCGATACGGCTCACCATCACCTGGCGATCGCCGTTCTGTTCATCATTGCTGGTCACATGTACCGCACCAACTGGGGTATCGGTCACAGCATGAAGGAAATCCTGGAGGCCCATAAAGGCCCCTTCACAGGTGAAGGCCATAAAGGACTCTACGAAGTCCTGACGACCTCCTGGCATGCTCAACTGGCCATCAACCTGGCCATGATGGGGTCGCTCTCCATCATCGTGGCGCAGCATATGTATGCGATGCCGCCCTATCCCTATCTGGCAACCGACTACCCCACCCAGCTCTCGCTGTTCACACATCACATGTGGATTGGCGGCTTCTTGGTGGTGGGTGCAGGCGCTCATGCGGCGATCTTCTTCGTCCGCGATTATGACCCTGCTCAAAACGTCAACAACCTGCTAGATCGGGTGCTGCGTCACCGTGACGCCATCATTTCCCACCTGAACTGGGTGTCGATTTTCCTGGGCTTCCATAGCTTTGGACTTTACATCCACAACGACACCATGCGTGCGCTAGGTCGTCCTCAAGACATGTTCTCGGACACGGCGATCAAGCTTCAGCCCGTATTTGCTCAGTGGGTTCAGGGTCTGCACACGGCCGCACCTGGAGCCACTGCTCCGAACGCAATTGGCCCCGCCAGCATTGCCTTTGGTGGCGATCTGGTCGCCGTGGGTGGCAAAGTCGCCATGATGCCGATCGCCCTGGGCACGGCAGATTTCATGGTTCACCACATCCACGCCTTCACCATCCACGTGACGGTGCTCATCCTGCTGAAGGGCGTGCTCTTCTCTCGTAGCTCTCGTCTCATTCCCGACAAAGCCAACTTGGGCTTCCGCTTCCCCTGCGACGGCCCTGGACGCGGCGGCACCTGCCAGGTTTCTGGTTGGGATCACGTGTTCCTCGGTCTGTTCTGGATGTATAACTCCCTCTCGATTGTGATTTTCCACTTCAGTTGGAAGATGCAGTCAGACGTATGGGGTACGGTTGCACCAGATGGCTCGGTGACTCACATCACGAACGGCAACTTTGCCCAAAGCGCCATCACCATCAACGGTTGGTTGCGTGATTTCCTCTGGGCACAAGCCTCTCAGGTGATTGGCTCCTACGGTTCGGCTCTGTCGGCTTATGGTCTGATCTTCCTGGGTGCCCACTTCATCTGGGCGTTTAGCCTGATGTTCTTGTTTAGTGGTCGTGGCTACTGGCAAGAACTGATTGAGTCCATCGTTTGGGCCCACAGCAAGCTCCGGGTTGCTCCAGCCATTCAGCCTCGCGCTCTGAGCATTATTCAGGGTCGGGCTGTTGGGGTAGCTCACTACCTCCTCGGAGGTATCGCGACGACTTGGGCCTTCTTCCTGGCTCGAATTATTGCTGTTGGCTAGGGTGCTCTCTGGCTCCCGATTTCTCTAGTCCGCTAGACAAGGACGGTGAACGTTGAGCATCGAGCGCTTGATTGCATTGGTTTCTTTGATGAATTACAGTGCAGTTCTGTAGCGAGATGCTCAAGGTTCTTCCGCTTGAGTCCGGTAGACTAGCCGCTAAATAGCAAAACCGCTGATTGTTAACTGAGTCTGCTAATCAGGACTTATGGCAACTAAATTCCCAAAATTCAGCCAGGATTTGGCGCAAGACCCGACTACACGTCGGATCTGGTACGGGATTGCCACCGCCCACGATTTTGAAAGCCACGATGGCATGACGGAAGAAAATCTTTATCAAAAGATTTTTGCGTCTCACTTTGGTCATTTGGCAATCATCTTTTTGTGGACTTCGGGCAACCTGTTCCACGTCGCCTGGCAAGGCAACTTCGAGCAGTGGATTAAAGACCCGCTGCATGTAAAACCCATCGCCCATGCGATTTGGGATCCTCATTTCGGTAAAGCGGCTGTCGATGCCTTCACTCAGGGCGGTGCCTCTGGGCCAGTGAACATTGCCTTCTCGGGCGTGTATCACTGGTGGTATACCATCGGCATGCGGACAAACGGTGAACTCTACACTGGCGCAGTGTTCCTGCTGCTGCTGGCTTCGGTGTTCCTGTTTGCTGGCTGGCTGCACCTTCAGCCTAAGTTCCGTCCGTCGCTGTCTTGGTTCAAGAATGCTGAGTCTCGGCTGAACCACCACCTGGCAGGTCTGTTTGGCGTCAGCTCTCTGGCGTGGACGGGTCACCTGGTGCATGTGGCGATTCCTGAGTCCCGTGGGATTCATGTCGGCTGGGATAACTTCCTGTCGGTGAAACCGCACCCCGCTGGTCTACTGCCTTTCTTTACGGGCAACTGGGGCGTGTATGCGGAGAACCCGGATGGTCTAAACCATGTGTTTAGCTCTGGTGAAGGCTCTGGTACGGCGATTCTGACTTTCTTGGGTGGCTTCCATCCCCAGACTGAAGCGCTGTGGCTGACGGATATCGCGCATCACCATCTGGCGATCGCCGTGATTTTCATCATCGCGGGCCACATGTACCGCACGAACTTCGGCATTGGACACAGCATTAAGGAAATGCTGAACTCCAAGGCTGGTCTGCTGAGCAAGAGCAGCGAAGGTCAGTTCAACTTGCCCCACCAGGGCTTGTATGAAACCCTGAACAACTCGCTGCACTTCCAAC
Organism: Cyanobacteria bacterium J069; assembly: GCA_003695655.1. Classification (GTDB taxonomy): domain Bacteria; phylum Cyanobacteriota; class Cyanobacteriia; order Elainellales; family Elainellaceae; genus Thermoleptolyngbya. The sequence continues at coordinate 2,962 of RFIF01000536.1, read as the reverse complement.
TGGCACTGGCGCTGGCTTCTCTGGGTGTGATTACGTCTCTGGTGGCTCAGCATATGTATGCCATGCCGCCCTATGCCTTCATTGCGAAGGATCACACAACGATGGCGGCGCTCTACACTCATCACCAGTACATTGCTGGTTTCATCATGGTGGGGGCGTTTGCTCACGGTGCTATCTTCCTGGTGCGGGATTACGATCCGGCTCAGAACAAGGGCAATGTGCTTGATCGTGTGTTGCAACACAAGGAAGCGATCATCTCTCACCTGAGCTGGGTGTCGCTGTTCCTCGGTTTTCACACCTTGGGTCTGTACGTCCACAATGACGTGATGCAGGCCTTTGGAACGCCTGAAAAGCAAATCCTGGTAGAACCCGTGTTCGCTCAGTTTGTTCAGGCTTCTTCGGGTAAGGCGCTGTATGGCTTCAATACGTTGTTGTCGAACCCCGACAGCATCGCGGCAACTGCCTGGCCCAACCACGCGAATGTGTGGCTCCCTGGCTGGCTAGATGCCATTAATAGCGGTGCAAACTCGCTGTTCCTGGCCATTGGCCCTGGCGACTTCCTGGTTCACCATGCGATCGCCCTGGGTCTGCACACCACCACGCTGATCTTGGTGAAAGGCGCGTTGGATGCTCGCGGCTCGAAGCTGATGCCCGACAAGAAAGACTTCGGCTATAGCTTCCCCTGCGACGGCCCAGGCCGTGGCGGCACCTGCGACATCTCTGCTTGGGACGCTTTCTATCTCGCCATGTTCTGGATGCTCAACACTATCGGTTGGGTCACCTTCTACTGGCACTGGAAGCACCTGGGGGTGTGGCAAGGCAACGTGGCGCAATTCAACGAAACCTCGCCAACAATCATGGGCTGGCTACGCGATTATCTGTGGCTCAACTCGGCTCAGCTAATCAACGGCTATAACCCTTATGGCATGAATAACCTGGCGGTTTGGGCCTGGATGTTCCTCTTTGGACACCTGGTCTGGGCGACGGGCTTCATGTTCCTGATTAGCTGGCGGGGATATTGGCAAGAGCTGATCGAAACCATCGTCTGGGCGCATGAGCGGACACCGCTCGCTAACCTGGTGCGCTGGAAAGATAAGCCTGTTGCCCTGTCTATCGTTCAAGCTCGTTTGGTGGGCTTAGCACACTTTACGGTGGGTTACATCTTGACCTATGCGGCCTTCCTGATTGCGTCAACCTCTAGTCGATTCGGCTAATGTTGACCGCTTGAATTCAATCTAAAAAGTCCCTCGTCTCCGATGAGGGACTTTTTTTGTGGATTTATTTTTTGATTTATTTTTTATGGATTTATCAAACCCATCACTCTCTATACAACGGCAGATTTGGGCTTTTAGTGTCTACAACTAGAATAGAAATACCGAGTAAGGCGATCGCCCATCCTAGCGCCCAGCCTGCTAGTGACCAGACTGCTAGTGACCAGACTGCTAGTGACCAGATTGCCGATACCTGTCAACGAGTTGGCGACCGGAATGATTTCAGCAGGTCGTTTTTTTGTGAGTTTTTGTGGGTTTATGGCAGCAACAAAATTCGACATGGTGATCCTGAAATATTGGTTTTTCAAAGCGCCCCCCTTTAGAACAACCCCCTTTAAAACAACCCCTTTCAAAGCAGCAGGCTATCTCACGGCTTCCTTATTCTTGATGAGTTGTGCAGCTTCGCCTCAGGTTCAGCCCAATCGTCCGCTGGGTGACGCTTCTCCATCGACATCTGTGCCCTCGGTGAGCGCTGATGCGCCGGACGAAGCACCTGCCAGTGACGATATTGCTGCTGCTGGGGATGACGAGAATATCAATATTACGCCTGTTCAAAGCGGGGCGATCGCTCAACAACAAGGCATCCAGCAAACCACCGTCGCCCAAAACCTGGAACATCCTTGGGGCATTGCCTGGTTGCCCAACGGCGACATGCTCGTAACCGAGCGTCCTGGACGACTGCGCATTGTCCGCAACGGCACCCTTGACCCCGCTCCCATTCCTGGTGTGCCTCCAGTGCTAGCCGTTGGCCAGGGCGGACTGTTGGATATCTCGCTGCACCCTCAATTTGCCGAAAACCGGTGGGTTTACTTTACATACGCCCACGGAGCCGTAGATGCTAACCAAACCCGTGTCGCCCGCGCCCAGTTTGACGGCGATCGCCTGACCAACTGGACGGTTCTCTTTGAAGTAAACCGCACCAAAACACAGGGCCAGCACTTTGGATCTCGCTTAGCCTGGCTGCCCGACAACACGCTGCTGGTGTCGATCGGCGACGGCGGCAACCCGCCCGTACAGCTCGACGGCGACCTGATCCGCAACCAGGCGCAAAACCTGAATGTGCATCTAGGAAAAATTGTGCGGCTCAACGATGATGGCTCAATCCCAGCCGACAATCCCTTTGTCAATAGAGCAAATGCTGAACCCAGCATTTGGAGCTACGGACACCGCAACATACAAGGGCTGGCGTTTGACCCGGTGAAGCAGCGCGTATGGTCTACAGAACACGGCTCTCGCGGTGGCGATGAGTTGAATCTGATTGCCCCTGGTAAAAACTATGGCTGGCCGGTGGTCACCTTTAGCCGCGAATACTCCGGCGGCGTGATTTCTTCAGAGCGATCGCGCCCTGGCATGGTCGATCCGAGGCTGGTGTGGACTCCAGCAACGGCCCCATCAGGGTTGGCGATCTATCGGGGCGATCGCTTTCCAGAGTGGCAAGGGCAGCTTTTCTCTGGCGGGCTAGTGACTCAAGATGTGCGCCAGATCGAAGTGGACGACCTCGGCCGAGTCACCCGCGAGTCCTCCATCCCTATCGGTCAGCGTGTCCGAGACGTGCGCCAGGGGCCAGACGGATTTCTCTATGTCCTGACTGATGCTCCCAATGGACGCCTGATTCGCCTCAGCGGTTCCTAGAAGAATTCACCTAAAGGAACAGGACTTACGCAGTTGAAACGAGTTGTATAGATTCTGGG
>RFIF01000535.1 GCA_003695655.1 Cyanobacteria bacterium J069 | reverse complement strand
TTGTATATCAGGGGTTTTGGCTTCCGGGAACTGCATTAAGCAGTTTTTCTGAAAGCCCTGCCAGATGGGAGTTTCAGCGACTTAATAAATTAGCTCTTACTGGTATTCTCAGCTACTTCCTAAACATCCTCTTAAGGTTTCTGAGCCTAATTAATGACGCGCCCTAGGGCATCCCCCTAAAACTAAACCGTGACACTGCACTAGCCATTAATCAGATGGTATTATTGGGCGGACTCTGGAGGTTTAGAAGTTTATCCTACTAGAGTTTATCCTACTAGTTCGTGTTGACGGATTGGAATTAAAACCTGGAATTCCGTGCCTCTGCCGGGGTGCGAGATGCATTTCAGTGTGCCGTGATGCCGTTCGCAAATAATTTGCTGGCTAATTGAAAGTCCTAGACCTGTGCCTTTGCCGACGGGCTTGGTTGTAAAAAAGGGATCGAATAGTTTGGTTTGGAGTTTTTCGGGTACTCCAGGGCCGTTGTCGGCAATCCGGATCGCAACGTATTGAGTGGAGGCATCTTGGGAGCGATCGCTCGCCAGGATTGCACGCTCTCTTGCACGCTCTAAAGCTGGGCGATCGTCCTCATAATCGCCTAGATCATCAGACTGATCGTGTCGATCGCATAGTTCAGTCCGAATCGTAATGGTAGGTTGGGGCAAGTTATTGACGCTATCACTCCCTGACTGCTGAAGCATTTTTTCTCGCGATACAATTTGCTCTTCTAAGGCATCAATGGCATTGCTGAGCAAATTCATAAATACCTGATTAAGTTGGCTTGGATAGCATTCCACCAGCGGTAATTGTCCATACTCTTTGACCAATCGAATATTTTGAGCAAGATTAGAAATCGACTTGGGCTTGAGACGATATTGCAAGATCAGCAGCGTACTTTCTAGTCCTTCGTGCAAGTCCACAACTTTCATCTCTGCTTCATCGAGCCGTGAGAAATTCCGAAGAGACAACACAATGTTGCGAATTCGTTCAGCTCCGATTTGCATAGATGCTAGCATTAGTGGAAAGTCTTTCATCAAAAAATCGATGTCAATTTCCTCGGCGCGATCGCCCACCGCGCAAACAGGTTCTGGATAATGCTGCTGATAAAGTTTGACCAATCCCATTAAATCTTGAGCGTAGCGATGGGCGTAACTGATGTTGCCATGAATAAAGTTGACAGGGTTGTTAATTTCGTGAGCAATTCCAGCCACAAGTTGCCCTAGGCTCGACATTTTTTCGCTTTGAATCAACTGAGTTTGTGCCTTTTTGAGATGATCTAATGCAAGACCAAGCTCAACAGTTTGTTGTTGAGTTTTGGCTAACAACTCTGCTTGTTGGAGCGCAACGCTGAGATGAGCTGCAATTTGCCTGGCGAATTCAATTTCTTCTGCTTCCCAGAAACGTAGCTCAGCGCATTGATGAATGCACAACAATCCCCACAAATACGTTCCCTGCAAAAGAGGTACTACCAAGTTGGCTCGAATTTGAAAGCGCGACAATACTTCGATATGACACGCCTGAAGACCAGATGAGTAAATATCAGCAACCGCCTGAATTTGTCCTTGATGATAGGCCGCAGCGTAGCGATCGCCAAAACAATGGTCGTGAACTCTCTCTGCCAGTACTGAAGTGTAACCCTGTGCAACACTCTCCGACACAAACTCCCCATCATTCCAATTGGAATCAGGCGCAAACCGAAAAATTGCAACCCGATCAGACTTGAGCAATTGTCGAGATTCAGTTGCAGCCGTTCTAAAAATCGTTGCCAAATCCATTGGCTCTCGAATTCGAGTAATAACCTTAAACAAGGCTTTGTGCTGCTCTGTCTGAAAGCGCACTTTCTCCAGGAGTTTTGCTTGCTGAAGCGCAATACCAAGATGAGTTGCAACTTGCTGAATAAACTCGATTTCATGAGGTGCCCAAACGCGAGGAGCAGAACATTGATGAATGCAAAGTAGTCCCCAAAGTGTCTGCTCCTCTAGCACCGGTACAACCAAATTGGCACGGATTTGAAAGCGAGTCAAAACCTCAATATGACAGTCTTTCAGCCCTGCTGTTTGAATATCACTAACGGCTTGTACTCGCTCTTTGTGGTAATCAATCGCATACTGATCACCGAAGCAGTGATCATGAACTTTTTCCGATAAAACTGACTTAAATTCGAGGGAGACATCTTCTGCGACAAACTCGCCATCATTCCAACCAGAATTGGGAGCAAAGCAAAAAAGCGCGACGCGATCTGCATTTAGCAGTTGCCGGACTTCAATTGCAGTTGTCTTAAAAATTGCTTTTAGGTCTAAGGATTCACGAATTTTTGTAATGACTCGAAATAGGGCTTTCTGTTGCCCTGTTTTCGGACTATCTATCTCGACCGAAAGATACTGCTGGATCTGCTCGAAGGTGGCATCATTGTTGCAAATAGCTTTAAGATGTTCTAGTTGTTGTTGATCCATAGAAATTTTGACGAAATATAAGTTTCTACAAAATGTTAGGAGGACGTGGCACGAGGCTCGAATACCCTAGCCCCAGAAAACCTCGAACAATAGAGACGCTTGTTGAGAAAAGTGTTGAGAAAAGCTGGATACGGCGTTTTTGCAGTTAGTGAGGTGTACGGATGGTCAAGATGCGCTTGCCTTGCCAAGACTGTGCGTGTCTCGTCCTGCAAGAACATGCTATATACCGTGATTTATTTCGCAATGCGGCTATTAATTAAGGCTCTTCATTATATAGAACAGGTTATTGGAGGAACCAACAGAAAGATCTTTGTTAGGATTTGCAACCGTTCGCAAAAGGACGGTATTTGGCTGAGCAGGACTTAAATTTAAGGTTTCCCAAGAATCTTTGCAAAATCAACATGCAAATTAAGCAACTTAGAGGTGGACTTTACGACTTTATGCTTAGTTTAGGTTGCGAAAGTCTGCCGTTGTGTTAAGTTTGTTAACGAAAGTGTAAGTAAATGAACTTTAAATAAGAAGGTAGATAGTATTTGCAGCGCTCTTCTATTTTTTGCATGGCCTCTTGCTGACTGCGCTTGTATGCCCAAGGGGGATAGGCTGATGTGGGAGGAGGATTTTTCGTGGGTGCAGCCTGGGTGTCTGGCTAATCTCTGGATAGTCTAATCTCTGGCTAGTCTAATGTATCCTCTGTATCTACTTCTGCTTGCCATTCCTGGAGGCGCTGCTTTTCAACTCGGCGGGAGGGCTGGCGATATTTTTTGCGCTCTAGCTTTGGTTCGATTTCGGTTTGACCGTGTTGGCGACTTTTTTGTTTGGTTGTGGCTTCGGCATCGCGGGTTCGTTCTTGCGTTTCTTGGCGGGCGATCGCCTCTTCCAAAAAAATCCGGTAATGTTCGTAGCGCTCCCAGTCTCCCCGCACAGCGCACGCTGGCTCCTCGCGGTGCAGGCAGTTGCTAAATTGACAGGCTGCGATTGCCATCCGCTGACGGACGTCGGGAAAATAGTGGGCCAACTCCACAGGAGCACAGTCCAAATCAGGCTGGTTAAAACCGGGACTATCGGCCAGCAGTCCGCCCCCAGGCAGCTCAAATAGCTCAACATGGCGCGTGGTGTGACGGCCTCGCTGGAGCTTGCCGGATACCGTCCCGACTCGCAGGTCTACAGCAGGAATCAGCGCATTTAGCAAGCTAGATTTGCCCACGCCCGAAGGCCCAGAGACAATGGTAATTTGATGCGCTAAATGCGGTGCGAGAGCATCCAGTCCTTGCTTTTTATGGACGCTAATCATCTGCGGGGGATAGCCCCACTGTTTCAAGCGATCGCTCCACTCTGCCAGTTCTGCTGCCGATAGCAAGTCGCATTTGTTGAGACAAAGGACAACGCCCAGTCCCGTCGATTCCGCTTTGATCAAAAATCGACTCAGTTGAACCGGGTCTAGCGTGGGTTCCGCCAGGGCAAACACCAGGAGAATCTGATCGGCATTGGCGACAGGCGGACGGTCTAGCTCAGAGCGACGGGGCAAGACCTGGGCGATCGCCCCCCGCTGACCGGCCCAGTCGGGTTCTTCAACTTCGACGCGATCGCCCACCCAGACCCGCTGCCCAATTTTCTTAAGCCGCGATCGCCGCGTACATAGCAGCATGTCGGTAGACCCCACAGGATAGCAGCCGGGGTCTAGCCGCACAAAATAATAATTTGCCTGTACCGCCAGCACAGTGCCAATCAGTTTTTCCAGCTCCGCTTGAAGAGGAACTGCGGACTCCACATCAGGCTGAGGCTGACGGTCTGTACCCATAACTAGGGACGACGAATGCTAAGAGCAAAATAAGCGCCATCTCCACTCTGCCGTTCTTCAACCTGCTCAATCGGATACCCTTCCATCTGCAAGCTATCAGGCACCTGCTCCATCGGTTCTCCCGGATCAAGCCACACCTCTAAAAGCGATCCAGCCGGCATTTTTTCTAAGCGCAGCTTGGTTCGCACAAAATTTAGCGGACAGGGAGTGCCGCGCAGATCAAGCTGGACATCCGGTGCAAGAAAAGATTCAGTCATGTAGATCAGGCTCAAGACTTATGGAACAGATTGTCCAGGAAGCCCATGCCGCCCTTACCAATGCGATCGCCCCGCAGTTTTGCCAGATCTTCCAGCAGCTTGCGCTCTTCTGCTGAGATGCGAGTGGGAATATCTACTTGAACTGTAATCAACTGGTCGCCCCGGCTCGTGGGGTTGCCCAGACGGGGCACTCCTCGATCTTCAAGCGTAATCACGGTTCCAGGCTGAGTTCCAGGCGGAATCATCGTCTCCAGCGGGCCATCCACCGTGCTCACCTCTAGCTTCGATCCCAGAATCGCCTGCAAATAGCTAATCTTCAAGTTAGACAGAATGTTAATACCATCCCGCTGAAACTCAGGATCATCATTCACAAACAAGAATACATAGAGGTCGCCGGGTGGGCCACCCCGCATTCCAGCATCGCCCTCCGAGGAAATTCGCAGCCGGGTGCCATTATCAACGCCCGCTGGAATGGTGATTTTCAGCTTCTTGGCTTCCTGCTTTTGCCCACTGCCGCCGCAAACATCGCATTTATCTTCGATCATCTGCCCACTGCCGTTACAGGTTGGACAGGTCGAAACCTGAGTAAAACTGCCAAACGGGGTGCGTGTAGCTCGTCGCACCTGCCCCGCGCCGCCGCAGGTGGTGCAAGTTTTGGGACGGGTACCCGGCTTAGCACCGGAACCCGTACAGGTGGTGCAAGTCTCTAGATGGCTAATGCGGATTTCTTTCTCGCCACCAAAAATAGCCTCACGAAAATCTAGCTTTAGATCGAGCCGCAGGTCTTCGCCTCGCGCCGGGCCGCTGCGCCGTCGGGTTTGCTGGCCAGGGGCCGCACCTGAAAAGCCGCTAAAGAAGCTTTCAAACAGATCAGCGAACCCGCCCAGATCGCTGAAGTCTTGATAACCTGCTCCGGCTGCTGAGCCGACACCTGCTTCACCAAAACGATCGTAACGGGCACGCGTTTCTGGCTCTGAAAGCACTTCGTAGGCGCGATTAATTTCTTTGAAGCGTTCTTCAGCGCCTTCCTCTTTATTGACATCAGGGTGGTACTTGCGGGCCAGCCGTCGATAGGCTTGCTTGATGTCCTCTTTGTCGGCATCGCGAGAGACACCCAGAATGTCGTAGTAGTCACGGGCCATAGAGCGCTACTGGGGGTAAGTAATAGAAGTAAAAACGGTAGGGAGGGCTTGGCAAGCGCAGTGCAGACAAGCGGCCGAACGACCGATTCCCCACATCCTACATCGTAACGAATTGTTTGCGATCGCACGCTGGTCATCGGGTGGGCATTACCGAACCAATGCCCACCAAGCCAATGCTCAGCAACTGATCATCGACCAATCATCGACTCTCTTCGGATACTCTAATCAACTGCCTCATAATCAGCCGTGACAGTCTCATCGGTTTCAAAGCTGAAATCATCTTCCAGCCTTTCCGTCAGGTCGTCCGTACCATTGCCATTTGTCCAGGCAATCGTGGGATCGTCAATGTCACTAAATTCGCTGCTGTAACCTGTTTCACCATAACCCGTTTGCTCGGCAGTAGCCTGCTGGTAGATGGTCGAACCAATGGCAAACAGCGCATGTTGAAGTGCATCCAGGCGAACCTTCACGCTTTCGACATCGAGCGTTCGATCGGCGATCGCCGCCCGCAGTTCCGCTACCTTCTCAGCCGCCTGCACCTTGTAGTCCTCAGGAATCAGGTCGCCGTTTTCTCGTAGCGTCGTTTCATAGTTGTTGAACAGGATATCCGCTTGGTTCCGGTATTCCACCAGCAGACGGCGGTTTTGGTCTTCTTCTGCATAGATTTCCGCTTCTTGACGCATCCGTTCCACTTCAACATCACTCAGACCACCCGTATTGGTAATCCGGATGCTTTGTTCGCGGCCGGTGCCTTTGTCACGGGCGCTCACTTGCAAAATACCGTCTGCGTCAATTTCAAAGGACACTTCAATTTGCGGCACCCCACGCGGTGCCGGGGGAATGCCTGTCAACTGAAACTTGCCGAGGCTCTTGTTATCCTTCACCATGGCCCGTTCACCCTGCAACACATGGATCTCGACCGAAGTCTGTCCATCTGTCGCCGTAGAAAAGGTCTGGGTTTTGCTGGTGGGAACGGTAGTGTTGCGTTCGATAATGCGGGTAAACACGCCGCCCAAGGTTTCAATCCCTAGCGACAGTGGCGTCACATCCAGCAGCAACAGATCCTTGACCTCGCCCCCTAGCACGCCCGCCTGAATCGCGGCACCCAGCGCCACTGCCTCATCCGGGTTCACCGAGCGATCGGGGGACTTACCGTTGAAAAACTGCTTAATCGCCTCTTGCACAGCCGGAATCCGGGTAGAGCCGCCCACCAACAGAATTCGATCTAGCTCGTCCGGGCTGAGTCCACAGTCTTTGAGCGCCTGGGTAACTGGCTCAATAGTGCTCTGGACTAGGTCACTGACCAGTTCTTCAAACTTGGCACGGGTCAGCTCCATCTCCAGGTGCTTTGGCCCCGTTTCATCTGCCGTAATGAAGGGCAAATTAATAGTGGTGTTCAGCATGCTGGAAAGCTCAATCTTGGCTTTTTCCGCCGCTTCCCGCAGCCGTTGCAACGCCATTTTATCGCTAGAGAGGTCGATACCCTCCTGCTCCTGGAAGCTGCTCATCAGCCAGCGCACAAGCACGTTGTCAAAGTCATCGCCACCCAGATGGTTGTTGCCGGAGGTGGACTTCACCTCAAACACACCATCGCCGAGTTGCAGCACCGACACATCGAACGTCCCGCCACCCAGGTCAAACACAAGGACGCTTTGCTCTTGATCCTGCTTGTCTAGCCCATAGGAAAGGGCAGCCGCCGTCGGCTCATTAATAATGCGCAGCACCTCCAGTCCGGCGATCGTGCCGGCATCTTTGGTGGCCTGACGCTGGGCATCAGTAAAGTAGGCGGGAACCGTAATGACCGCCTGAGTCACGGGTTCTCCCAGATAGTTTTCAGCGTCCTGCTTCAGCTTTTGCAGGATCATGGCAGACACTTCCTGGGGCGTGTAGGAGCGTCCCCGAATCTGCACATCCACGGTGTCGTCTTTGCCCCGGACGCAGTTGTAAGGGACTCGTCCCTGTTCGTCAGTCGTGTCGTCCCAGCGCCGCCCGATAAACCGCTTGATGCTGAAAATGGTATTTTCGGCGTTGGTCACAGCCTGACGTTTGGCGAGTTGCCCTACGAGCCGCTCACCGCTTTTGCCAAAACCAACAATGCTAGGAGTAGTCCGTCCTCCTTCTGAGCTGGAAATGACAACGGGTTGACCGCCCTCTAGGACAGCAACACAGCTATTCGTTGTGCCTAGGTCGATGCCAATGACTTTTCCCATAATTTAGCTATTAGCGGCTATCAGATTTCAAGTGAATGAGTCGGAGATCCAGAAGCTGATTCAACTCTTAGCAAGTATTCCGCAATTGTTCGGGAATTTAATCAGTCAGGCTTAAAAAATATTTCCACAGGCTCAGCAGAATACAGGAGACTTGCCCAACCGAAAGCGTAAGATTGCCGAAATTCGATAGAGTAACCGCAGGCTGAGCGGATATCGATAGCGCTCGCCGCGCTGCTGAGTTAGCGGATTTAACCGTCTGATGAGCCTGAGCCATCGTCTCCATCGGTAGACTCAACAGCAGCGGCAACTTTGACCATGGCGTGGCGCAACACGCGATCGCCCAGCATGTAGCCCCGCACCAGTTCTTCAATTACTGCACCCTCTGCATACTCTGTTGAAGGTTCGCGCATGACCGCTTCATGTAAGTTGGGATCAAAGTCTTTGCCCTCCGAGCGCATCGGAGAAACGCCAATCCGCTTGAGACGCTCTACCAGGTCTTTATAGACGCCCTGATAGCTCTTGTGAATAGCCATTCCTTCCTCGCCTTGGGGCTTAATTTGCGATCGCGCTCGTTCAAAGTTATCGACCACAGGCAGCAGTTCAACAACCGTGTTGCACTTAATTTGCTGCTCCAGGTCTTCTTTTTCCTTTTGGGTGCGCTTGCGAAAATTCTCAAAGTCGGCTGCAATGCGCTTGCAGTGATTCGTCCATTCTTCGAGCTGCTGCTCTAGCGTGGCCACCTTTTGATTTAGCTCATCGACGAGCGCCGAAGAGTCTCCGCTGGGCATCTCAGCTATGCCCTCAGCTTGAGGTTCGGTTGACACCTCAACCGTCGTCGCAGATGTCTCGACCGCCTCTGTGTTCATGGCTTCGCTTTCAACCCCATTGCTTTCAGCGGACACGTCATCACCCTCCATCGGTTGTTTCTCTTCTTCGATCATTCTTCCTTAACGGCTGCCGTTTTACGAACTGGACAAAGCTGAACAAAAATTGATGAGCAAAACAGATTTAATACGTCTAGTGCCAATTCTGACTGATCAGGTTTAAACTCGCTGAGCTTTAAGTAGGGACTGATTCTAGTCGATCGTACTTAAATCGATAGTAGCGACTTCAGCCGCTTGAGTGCTCGTCTACCAGATTCCCCTGCTTTACCGCCAGGCCTCTTCTTTTTATTCTTCTACTTTTATGTATTGTGCCTCAAGTCCCAGAACTTCTGACACGACAGACGGGTTACAGAGCGGAGCAATGCCCACTTAAGTTAGGCAGTTTCTTGAGCCAGGCAGTTTCTTGAGCGGATGAGTTCTGGCTGTGCTATACAGAATGCATCGATCACCAGCCCCCCAGTTACCTAATCCAGACTACCCCACTGACGATAGTTTATTGACCTCTGCGGGGAATACTGGGGGCATTCCTGGCATCCCGCGTTAGCTTAAGGCATTCGCCCGCCATTGTAGCGATTTGCCCAACCTGCCGCACTGCTTAATTTGGTTAATCAGCTTATTGGTTAATCAGCTTAATTAAGATTAATCTGATTAATCAGGCGGAAATAGCTGGCGATCGCCCCGATGGACGGATTCAGCCAGCGCCCAAGGGGTCTGAGTCGGCGCTTGACCGAGCTTAACCGACCCACCCCAAGGCTTGTATCAGCGGCAGATCCATACTTTGCTCTCTCCAGCAGCCCCAGAAACCTTCTGGTACAGATGCTGGGAAAATAACTCTATACAGGCTACAAACCCCTCAGCAGCAGCTATGGCTAACTCTTCATCTCAACGTCGTGCCCTCGTTGTCCAGCATAATTTCTCGCCCTTCAGCAACAAGCTCATCCAGGCCGGCTACGTTAACAACGACCAGATGCAGCAAGCCCTTGTGGAGAGCCGCAAAACTGGGCGACCGCTGACAGATGTGCTGGAGATGATCACGGGGCAGCAGTTGCCGCCCGACCTGCTGCGTCAATATAAAAAGCAACAGCTCTTTGAACTTAAAATTCTCTACGGCGTCGAGTCTCTTGATCCGGAACTCAATGAAATTTCGACCAGCCAAGTCGGGCAGCTTATTGACAGCCTGATTCCTGTCGATTTATGCCGCCGCTATCGCCTCGTGCCGCTGTCGCGCACCGAAGGCACACCGCCCGCCGTCCTGATCGCCATGGTCGATCCAGACGATTTGTCTGCCCAGGATGACCTCAACCGCATCCTGCGCCCCCAGGGACTAGGGCTATTGCGCATGGTGATTACCGTTGAAGACTATCAGCGGATCATTTCTCAGTACCTTGATGAGCAGGTTGAGCGCCAGAAACAGTTAGAGTTTCAGTCCAAAGTCGATGTGAAAGCCGATTTGGAAGGGCTAGACTATCTCGACTTGGAAGAGCCACCCGATGACATTGAGGCCAACCTGGATGCAGCTCTTCAGGATGCCGATGCAGCACCAGTGATCGCGCTAGTCAACAAGATCCTGGTGAAAGCTCTGCAAGAAGGAGTGTCTGATATTCACGTTGAACCGCAGGAAGAGCACCTCCGCATCCGCTTCCGCAAGGATGGGGTGCTGAGAGAGGGGCTGGAGCCGCTGCCCAAGAAGATCGTTCCTGCCGTCACGGCTCGTTTCAAAATTATTGCTGAGCTAGACATTGCCGAACGTCGGATGCCCCAAGACGGCAGAATTCGCCGTATCTTCGATGGGCGTAAGGTAGACTTCCGGGTCAACACGCTGCCCAGCCGCTATGGCGAAAAAGTGGTGCTCCGGATTCTAGACAACTCTGCCACCCAGCTAGGACTGGATAAGCTAATTACTGACCCTGACACATTGCAAATTGTTCAGGAGATGGTGTCTCGCCCCTTTGGGCTGATCCTGGTGACGGGGCCAACTGGCTCGGGTAAAACCACAACGCTCTACTCGGCGCTGTCGGAGCGAAACAGCCCCGGCGTCAACATTAGCACCGCTGAAGACCCGATTGAATATTCGCTGCCTGGGATTACTCAGGTGCAGGTGATTCGGGAAAAGGGCATGGATTTTGCTTCCATTCTGCGTGCCTTCCTGCGGCAAGACCCGGATGTGATTCTGGTGGGTGAGACGCGCGATAAGGAAACTGCAAAAACAGCGATCGAAGCTGCATTGACGGGGCACCTGGTGTTAACAACCCTGCATACAAACGATGCCGCTAGTGCGATCGCCCGCCTAGAAGAAATGGGCGTAGAGTCGTTCATGGTATCCAGCTCACTGATTGGCGTGCTGGCTCAGCGCTTGATGCGCCGTGTCTGTCCCGACTGCCGTGTGCCCTACAACCCTAGCCCCGAAGACCTGGCCCGCTTTGGCCTATCGGCATCGCGTGAAGCAGAGGTTACTTTCTACAAAGCCAACGAGCTAACGGCTGACGAAATGCAGGCAGCCCGCGCCCAAAACACACTCTGCCCCACCTGCAAAGGCAGCGGCTATAAAGGACGCTGCGGGGTTTATGAAGTGATGCGAGTTACGGAGCAGATTCAAACCTTGGTAACGGAAGGCGCGCCGACCGAACGTATTAAAGAGGTCGCCGTGGAGGAAGGCATGAAAACACTGTTAGCCTACAGCCTTAATCTGGTGCGCCAGGGCAACACCACGCTCGAAGAAGTAGAGCGGGTGACCTTTACCGACACAGGACTGGAAGCCGAACTCAAAGCCAAGCGCAAGAGTTCGCTCACCTGTCGCAACTGCACCGCAGAGCTGCGTCCCGAATGGTTAGATTGTCCTTTTTGCACAACGCCTCGCTTCCAGGATTAAAGCCACGGGTTAGCACATCGCCGCCCTGCCCCAGTCCTGGCGTTCTTGAGGCAAGCACTCAACCTCTGATCAACTTTTTCTGGCAATCATTGAACCCGCATTAAAGGAGCCACCCACATGGAACTAATGATCGAAGACCTGATGGAGCAACTGATCGAAATGGGCGGGTCAGACATGCACCTGTCTGCTGGGTTGCCTCCCTACTTCCGCATCAATGGACATCTTGCCCCCATCAATGATGAGCCAATGACCTCAGAACAGTGTCAGCGGCTCATCTTCAGCATGCTCAACAACACCCAGCGCAAAAACCTGGAGCAAAACTGGGAGTTGGACTGCTCCTACGGGGTAAAGGGGCTGGCCCGGTTTCGGGTCAACGTGTATAAAGATCGGGGTACCTATGCCGCCTGTTTGCGGGCGCTCAGCTCCAAGATTCCGAGTTTTGAAAAACTCGGGTTGCCCGATGTCGTCCGCGAGATGGCTGAAAAACCCAGAGGGCTGATCCTGGTGACAGGTCCCACCGGGTCAGGTAAAACCACGACGCTGGCAGCCATCATCGACCTGATTAACCGCACCCGTGCTGAGCACATTTTGACGGTTGAAGATCCAATTGAATTCGTTTATGAACCCGTGAAGAGCTTGATCCACCAGCGCCAGCTTGGGGAAGATACCAAAAGCTTTGCAAACGCCCTAAAAGCAGCATTGCGGGAAGATCCAGACGTGATTCTGGTGGGTGAGATGCGCGACCTGGAAACTATTTCGCTCGCTATCTCGGCGGCAGAAACGGGGCACTTAGTCATGGGCACCCTGCACACGAGTTCCGCTTCGCAGACGGTAGACCGGATGATTGACGTGTTTCCGGCAGAACGCCAGCAGCAGGTGCGGGTGCAGCTTTCCAACTCGCTAGTCGCCGTGTTCAGTCAGACGCTAGTTTCCAAGAAAAACCCCAAGCCGGGCGAATTTGGACGAGCAATGGCGCAAGAAATCATGGTGGTCACCCCTGCGATCTCCAACTTGATTCGCGAAGGGAAAACAGCCCAGATTTATTCTGCTATCCAGACTGGCGGCAAGTTGGGAATGGTCACCCTGGAGAAAGTGTTGGCAGACCTGTATAAGGCTGGAACTATTTCTTTTGAGTCAGCGATGTCTAAGACCTCTCGTCCTGATGAACTACAACGCTTGATTGGGGGGGCGATGCAGCAGCCATCCCCAGGCGCACGCCCGGGCGCACCCGTTGGCAGTCGATAGGGCGATCGCCGATTGCCATAGATACTGCTATAGGTGTATAGAGCAGCGTTCATGGATCTGCTGAGTTGTTGCGACAGAGGCGATCGCAGCACATTGCTCCGGTCGCAACAACTCAACTGCCTTGAGGCTTTCCAGCTTTGGCGATCGCTTCATAGAGCATGGTTGGGGTTTTGAGATGAACTGTGCCATTTTGGCTGAATTTCACTAAACTTCTAGGTATCAAACCAGGATAGAAGTGCGGCACATGATTCGCACTGGCATCAACAGAATCCTCAACCCGCAAAATTCCTGATTTATCTCGTCCCATCCCTCTTCCCTACCTGCTATGCAAACCTACGTTGTGCGCGCCCGCGACTCTAAGGGCAACCCGGTCAAACGCAAGATCAGCGCTGCATCTCCCGCTGAAGCGAGAACCTCACTTCGGGAGCAGGGTTTGTTTGTGCAGGAGCTAGCTGAAGACCGGAGCCTGTTTGAAAAGCTCAACACACTTGATCTCAAAGATATTCAAAACTCTTTTGCCAAAGTAACCGTCAAAGACAAGGCTGTCTTTTCGCGCCAGTTTGCGGCACTGGTGAATGCAGGCGTAGCTCTGGTGCGGGGGCTGGGAGTGCTCGCAGATCAATGCCCGAATCCGAAACTCAAGAAGTCGCTTCAGGCTATCAGCGCAGATGTGCAGCAGGGCACCAACCTGTCAGACTCAATGCGTAAGCATCCAGAATGCTTTGATGACTTGTACGTCAGCATGGTGCAAGCCGGAGAAGTGGGCGGGGTGCTAGATGATGTGTTAAATCGACTCTCTAAGCTGCTGGAAGATATCGCTCGGCTACAAAACCAGATTAAATCAGCAATGGCCTATCCGGTGACGGTGGGCATTATTGCAGTGCTGGTGTTTTTGGGTATGACGATTTTTCTGCTGCCCATCTTCGCCGGTATTTTTGACGAGCTAGATGCCGAGTTGCCTGCTTTTACTCAATTGATGCTGAATATCAGCAATTTTCTCAGGACGCCAATTTATCTGGTTGCGTTCGCAATTATCATCGTTCTGAGTGTTTTTGCTTACCGCCAGTACTACAAAACCCGCGTTGGTCGTGAGACCATGGATCGCTTCTTTCTGAAGATGCCCCTGTTTGGCGACCTGGTACAGAAAAGCTCGACGGCTCGCTTTTGCCGCACCTTTGGAGCACTGTCTCGCTCTGGCGTGCCGATTTTAACCTCGCTAGAAATTGTGCGAGACACGGCAGGAAATCAGGTGATTGCTAACGCCGTAGACGAGGCGCGCAAGGAAGTGCAGTCAGGTGGCATGATTAGCCTGGCGCTCCAGCGAGAGCAGGTGTTTCCTATCATGGCGATTCAGATGATTAGCATTGGCGAAGAGACTGGAGAGATCGACACCATGCTGATGAAGGTGGCTGATTTCTATGAAGATGAAGTGGAGCAGGCAGTGAAGGCGCTCACCAGCATTATGGAACCTATTATGATCGTGTTTCTAGGCGGCATGGTGGGTTCGATTCTGGTAGCGATGTATCTGCCGATGTTTGCGGTGATGGACAATATTAAGTAAGCGCAATACTAGAGGCGCAATCCTAGCGTAATATTGGCGCAATATTACTTGGACGTAGTTTAGTAGGCGTGATCAATAGGCACAATCAATAGGCGCAATCGCACTCAAAGAAAAAGCGAGGCGCTTC
The DNA here is from genome assembly GCA_003695655.1 of Cyanobacteria bacterium J069. Taxonomy (GTDB): domain Bacteria; phylum Cyanobacteriota; class Cyanobacteriia; order Elainellales; family Elainellaceae; genus Thermoleptolyngbya. The sequence goes on along the minus strand of RFIF01000535.1, from coordinate 31,144 downwards.
TAAGTGGACGCAACACGGTAGTCTGACTAGCAGCCTGAATAGGCGCAGTATTGAGCAACTTTCAGCGAAAAGGATTTACTTTCCTAGGCCCGATGCCTTTGCAACTGAAACCTATGGCGAACCTGCAATTGCATTACGAAGAACTGCTGGCTGAATATAGCGACCATCGAGGGGCGATCGCCCTCTTGAAACAATACCGTCCCTATCTGGAAACGGTGCCCAGTATGCGCCGCCCAGACGACAGTCTGATCACGATTCCCCTGCCCGTAGTGCGCGTGCGCCAGGCGGGCGTCTCTGCCGAGTCAGGTGGCGCGACCGTCTCGGCTGGGGAGGTACTGCGGCTACCCTGTGATGTGGCCATTTTGATGTGTGACCCAGAATGGCAGGTGAAAACCGGTCCAGAGATTTTTGTGTTTATCTATCGTCCCAACGAAGACTTTTCAGATCTGCTAACCCGCTGGCGACAAACCCAGGTTCTTTTGGACAAAGGTTATGAGTGGCTGATGCCGCCGCGCTACAAGCACATTCTTAGCGAAGCTGCCGAAGAAACGCACCCGCTGTTTGTGGTGTTTCGCGATACACCAGAGCGCATTCGGCGGGGGCTGCGGGGTGCAGGGCTGCCGTTTGTGGTGCAGGCGATCGCCGATTGGCAAGATGAAGACGCAGACGCTTTCGCTTTGGAAATGCCCTCTAGCGAAGTGCTTGAAACCGAAGAGTAAAAAGACCAGACGTAAAAAGACCAGACTCTGCGGCTCTACCCAGAATTCTTTTTCTGTTTCCGAGGCTTGATTATAGAAGCATTCCAACGCTGGTAGCAGTCCAGATCGTCCAGCCATCAATCAACAACAGCAGCAGCGTCAGCCCCAGCAAAATGAGATACATCCAGGGCTGCGACAGCGGACGCACGTCGGTCGTGTCAATGCCCGTCTTTGCCTGCACCGCATTAACCAGGCGAGAAAAGCCTGCTACCCGCATAGGTAACAGTCGCGCTTCTCCCGTTTGAGTGAGGAAATAGTAGACAATTCCACCCTGCCCAGTCGAACGGGGTTTGAGGGCGGCAATCTCTGCCCAGGAAAGACTCCAGCCCTTGCGCCATAAATCGGGCACCCAGCGGGGGTAGCTCACCTGAATCCTGTCTTCTGTAAGCATGACCTGTTCACTGAGGGCGGCATAGAGGGCGATCGCCCCCAGCCCCAACCCCACAGCTAGCCAAAGCGGCGGTACAGGAGCAGCCGTGGTCTTTGCTAAAAAAGGCAGCGGCACCGTCAGCGCCATGTAAAACAGCAGCAGCGTCAGGCGAATCAGCGGCGAAATCCGAAAAGTTTGGGGAACGACTGGGAGCGGATTGGTCGGCTGCGGTTCAGAGTGTGAGACAGACATGTTGAGATAAAAGTCAGGTTTCAGAAGTCAGCAATGAAGAGGAAATCTTAAATCCTAAGAGGCTCCATCAGAAAAACTCGAGCGCACCTCAGGGCAGGTACTTTTGCACGACGCTCCAACCAGACAGAGACACGGCAATAAAGCCCAGCAGCAAGACCAGATTCGTTCCCACATGGAGCGATCGCGCCCAGGGACGACCGGACCCAATCTGCGTCGCGCTGCCTGCCGACAGCAGCACCAACCCCACCACGACCAGCCCCGCCACCAAATGAACTGAATGCCCCAGACTGCCGTAATAGCCCAGCGTCCCCACCAGGCCTACCGTCAACAGCAGCAGCACTAACAGCACCAGCACACCGCCCAAAACCATGTGCAGCGGCCGCAGCCAGTCTGGTACCTCCAGAGCCTGGCTACGAGTGCGGCGCATCCAGAGTCCACTCACGCCCAGCAGACTATAGGTCAATAGCGATAGCCCCATTGACCAAGCCGCAATCCGCCAGAGCCAGAGAAAAGACGGAAGATTCAAATCAAAACCTGAGACAACTAGAAAAAGAAACCTCAGACTGCTCCAGGCAATCCCTGTTCCATTATTGGCTATTTTGGCAACTGATTGAGTCTGGGAAGCGGATATAGAAAGTGAAATACTATCAGCCGAAGCACCATCCGAACAGCAGGAAGGAGCCAGCATAGAGCAGGCTAAAAATTTTAAGGACTTTTTGTGACAGGTTTAGTGATAATCTGAAAAGTGGCAATTTTACGTTATGTTAAAGCTGTCAAGAACCCCTCAAAAAGCTGATCAGACGATAGGCGAAAGCATGGTCACCACAGCAGAGAAAACTAATATTGGCTACATCACTCAAGTCATTGGCCCCGTCATTGACGTGCGGTTCCCCAGTGGCAGCCTGCCTCAAATTTATAATGCGTTGACAATTAAAGGGCAAAACGCTGCCGGTCAGGAGATTTCTGTTACTTGCGAAGTTCAGCAGCTTCTCGGTGACAATCAAATCCGTGCCGTGGCGATGAGTTCGACAGATGGACTGGTTCGCGGCATGGAAACCGTTGACACGGGCGCACCCATTCGAGTGCCTGTGGGAGCAGCGACCCTCGGTCGCATCTTTAATGTTTTGGGCGAGCCTGTTGATAACCGAGGTGACGTGTCGTCTCAAGACACGATGTCTATTCACCGCGAAGCGCCTAAGTTCACTGACTTGGAAACGAAGCCGTCAGTGTTTGAAACGGGAATTAAGGTGGTTGACCTGCTGACTCCCTATCGTCGAGGCGGCAAGATCGGGCTGTTTGGCGGTGCTGGCGTGGGCAAGACCGTGATCATGATGGAGTTGATCAACAATATTGCGACTCAGCACGGTGGGGTGTCAGTGTTTGGCGGCGTGGGCGAACGCACCCGCGAAGGCAACGACCTTTACAACGAGATGATTGAGTCGGGCGTGATCGACAAAGAGAATCCCGCCAATTCTAAGATTGCGCTGGTCTATGGCCAGATGAACGAGCCGCCCGGAGCGCGGATGCGCGTGGGTTTGTCGGCGCTGACCATGGCGGAATACTTCCGCGATGTGAACAAACAGGACGTGCTGTTGTTTATCGACAACATCTTCCGGTTTGTGCAGGCGGGTTCGGAAGTGTCGGCGCTGCTGGGCCGGATGCCGTCTGCGGTGGGTTATCAGCCTACTCTAAGTACGGACGTCGGAGCACTCCAGGAGCGGATTACTTCAACTCGCGAAGGGTCTATCACCTCGATTCAAGCGGTGTATGTACCGGCGGATGACTTGACCGACCCTGCTCCAGCAACGACTTTTGCTCACCTGGATGGTACGACGGTGCTGTCTCGCGGACTGGCTTCTAAGGGTATTTATCCGGCGGTTGACCCGCTCGATTCTGCGTCTACGATGCTTCAGCCGTCGATTGTGGGAGATGATCACTACAGCACAGCCCGTGCAGTGCAGTCTACGCTCCAGCGCTATAAGGAATTGCAAGACATTATTGCCATTCTAGGTTTGGACGAACTGTCGGAAGATGACCGTCTGACGGTGGCTCGCGCCCGCAAGGTTGAGAAGTTTCTCTCCCAGCCCTTCTTTGTGGCAGAAGTGTTTACGGGTGCCCCTGGCAAGTACGTGACGCTGGACAAGACCATCCAAGGGTTTAAGAAGATTCTGGCGGGTGAGTTGGATGATCTGCCGGAAGGTGCCTTCTATATGGTGGGCGACATTGACGAGGCGATCGCCAAGGGCGAAAAAATGAAGTCTGAGAGCAAGTAACCACTGAGCAGGTTGGGTATGCATGAACTTGGGTTGTGAATGCCCAGGATTGTGCATACTCAACTGTAAGGACAACTTGTAGCGCTTTTGTGGCGCTGTAGCCCTGAATTCTTCAACCCTAACTAAACGTTATGCCGCTAACTGTTCGAGTGATTGCGCCAGACAAGACGGTCTGGGATTCTCCAGCAGAAGAAGTAATTCTGCCTAGCACGACGGGTCAGCTTGGTGTGCTGAGCGGCCATGCTCCCATGCTAACCGCTCTGGATACTGGTGTGATGCGGGTTCGTGCCAGCAAAGACTGGGTGGCGATCGCCTTGATGGGTGGTTTTGCCGAAGTCGATCAAGATGAAGTGACGGTTTTGGTGAATGCTGCTGAGCGGGGCGATGCCATCGATCTGGAGCAGGCGCGGACTGCGTTTACCGAAGCACAGACCAAGCTGAATCAGGTTCAGAGCGCTGGCTCTCGCCAAGACCAGCTCCGGGCAAACCAAGCCTATAAGCGGGCCCGCGCTCGATTTCAAGCCTCCGGAGGCATGGTCTAAATAGACCCGGTGACTTTTGTAGATACCCTTTAGCGCGATCGATAGTCTTTTTGCTGTACGCAGAAAACGACTCATCTATCGCGCTTTTTCGATCGCCCTGGATGGATCGGCGTAGTTATAAGTCCCCAAAATTATCAGCTTTAAAGCCGGAAACTACCTTCCTGTGTCCCTAGGATTTACCGCGTCTGGGGCAGATGGAACGGGTTGAAATCAGTATGGCGATCGTAGAAATCTTCTTGCTCTTCCTGCTTTAGCCAGCCAGTAATGGCGTAAGTGGCAGGCGTAAACAGAATTTCCACGCCGCACTTAAAGACATAGTTGGACAGGATCAGCGGCACCAGCAGGGAATTGGGCACCATTCCAGCAAAAGCAATCAACACAAACAATCCCGTATCCAGCAGTTGCCCAATTAGGGTGGAGCTGATGGTGCGGAGCCACAGCCAGCGTCCGGCGGTACGAACCTTGAGCTTTGCCAGAATTAAGGAATTGGAAAATTCTCCGGCGAGGTAAGCGATGAGGCTGGCGGCAACAATACGCGGCGTTTGCCCCAGGATCGCTTCATAGGCAGACTGGTTGCTCCAATCGGCAGCCGGCGGCAATGCTCCGACGATCGCCAGCGTGGTGGCCATGACCAGCGCCGCCACAAAGCCCAGCCAGATGACCCGACGCGATCGCCCATAGCCGTATACCTCCGTCAGAATGTCGCCAAAGATATAGCTTAAAGGAAACAGGATCGTGCCTCCATCAAAGGTGAAGGGCCCCAAGGTCAAGATTTTGCTAGAGGCAATATTGGAAATCAGCAGCACCGCCACAAATAGAGCGGTAATAGTATCCAGATGCTTGAATGCACGCATAGTTAGGGGTCAGGAAGCAGGTGGCAGGTCTAATGTCAAGCTTTGCACGGCTTAGGTGGTGTCAATTTGTCCTTAGTGGGTCGTCGGGTGCTGGGGCAAGTCAGGGCCAGCAGGTGAGCGCCGCCAAACATGGAAAAGCTGGCATTTCGAGCCGTAAGGGGCTGAAAGTCCAGCTTTAGTATGGCGCTTGATGACGCCTGCGAGGCAGCGCGATCGCCTAGATCAGCTTGACCGTCCGCAGCACAAAGTACAGCCCAATCGCTCCACCAAAAGCAACCGCTAGCATCAGCGCGTAAGCAACAAGTCCCATAACTCAAGTCTCCTTCACAGTCTAACTGGGGTTCCCCTTCTCATTGAATCATCATTGGCTCCAGAGATCGCCTTAAATTTGGTTGAATGGTGGAGAGGAGCTGAATGGTCTACGAGTTCGATTACACCAGTTTGGAGCCGACGCCTTATGAAATCTGTGATTCCGGTTGAGTTGCCGCAGCAGTCCTATGACGTAGCGATCGCCGCTGGCAGCTTAGCCCAGCTCGGCACCTGGCTCCAGCCGCTCAAGCTGGGTCACAAGGTCATGCTGGTGTCGAACCCGATGATCTTTCGGCGCTATGGTGAAGCGGCGATCGCCTCTCTCACCGCAGCGGGCTTCCAAGCGTGCCATGCCCTGCTGCCTGCCGGAGAGCGCTATAAAACGCTGAACTCCATCCAAAAGCTATACGACGTGGCGCTAGAGAACCAGCTAGAGCGCTCCTCAACGATTGTAGCGCTGGGCGGCGGCGTAGTGGGCGACATGGCAGGCTTTGCGGCGGCCACCTGGCTGCGAGGCATCCGGTTTGTGCAGGTGCCCACTTCGCTGCTGGCTATGGTCGATGCTTCTATCGGCGGCAAAACCGGCGTCAACCATCCCCACGGCAAAAATCTCATTGGCGCATTCCACCAGCCGCGCCTCGTGCTGATCGACCCAGACCTATTGGCAACGCTGCCGCCCCGCGAATTTCGAGCGGGCATGGCCGAAGTCATCAAATATGGTGTGATTTGGGATGCCGACCTGTTCCAGCAGCTAGAACAAGCCAAGCGGCTAGATCAGCAGCGCTATGTTGCACCAGACTTGATGCAAACCATTCTGACCCGCTCCTGTCAGGCGAAGGCCCATGTCGTCAGCAAGGATGAAAAAGAGGCGGGGCTGCGGGCGATTCTTAACTACGGTCACACGATTGGCCACGCCGTGGAAAGCCTGACGGGCTATAAAGTGGTCAACCATGGCGAGGCAGTGGGCATCGGCATGGTGGCTGCGGGAGCGATCGCCCAGCAACTCGACCTGTGGGATGCCGCATCTAACCGCCGCCAAACCGCGCTGATTCAAAAAGCCGGACTTCCCACCGATTTACCCTCTGGGCTTGATCTGAATGAGATCATTGCCGCCCTACAAACCGACAAAAAAGTGAAAGCCGGACAAGTCCGCTTTATTCTTCCAACCCAAATTGGCGCTGTGATTGAGACAGAGCAGGCAACTCCCCAAGTGATTCGAGCAGCGTTGGAATCAATGGAGCCTTAGAATGAGTGAAAATTAGCGTCTAGCAGTCTCCGTTTAGCAGGGGCACGACGCAAAAGTGAGGACAGGATAAAAGGCTCGAGGAAAAAGCTCAAGGAAAAAGCTCAAGAAAAAGAGTGCAGACAGAATTCACGACTCAGGATCAAAGTCCATCTGCACCCTCTCAGCTAACCATGAACGTTGTGCAAGCAAGCACCCTGAAAGCTCTGAAGCAAGATTCAGCGGATTTGCGTAGGCAACACCGTTTATGGTTTTATCGTAGGGCGATCGCCCCATCCAGTTCATAAAGGAACTGTAGAGTTTCAGTAGAACCCCATAAGACTCGTGTGAAGATAGACAGACTTAGCCTGCACGCTGCTGAAATGACCCCATGACGCAACCCAAATTTGCCAGTCGTGCCGCCTGGGAACAGGCAAACCTGCTAATGCAACCGGTATTTATTCGGGTGCTGGATAATCTCCGCAAGGCCATAGAGCGATCGCCCTGGAAGAGCACCTACCGCAACGACCCCATTTGGCCAGAGGGTGTATCCGCCGAAACCCAGCAGCAGGTGCTCAAGCTTCAGCAGCAATTGACCACGGCGACCGCAGAAGACGCGCCCGCCCTCCAGGCAGAACTATCGCGACTGCCCCAGCCCCACCCTGGCTATGTACTGTGCCTGGAACACCAGACGCATCAGGTCAATATTGACCTCTGGCAACTGTGTTATCAAGTCTGCTTTCGCAACTACAGCCCGATTCTCAGCCTGGCAGACAGCGTGCTGGTGGAGGTAGACACCAGTCTGCTGGACGACACTGGCGATGTAGACTGGCAACAGCTTGATGCAAAAACCGCTCAACTGGTCGAGCAGATTTTTGCCAGCCTGCCTGCCGTTTCATAAGTTTTGTCGCCCCCTTCATGCCCCGACTTGCCAGCACGATTGAAGCTATTCTTTATCTCAAGGGGCAGCCGTTAACGCTGGCCAAAATCGCCGAATATGCCGGGTGCGATCGCCCCAGCGCCGAAGAAGGGCTGATCGAGCTGATGACCGACTATGCCCAGCGTGAGAGCGCCTTGGAAGTTGTGGAGACGCCCGAAGGATACTGCTTACAGCTCCGTGAACTGTATCAACCGCTACTGCAAAAGCTAGTGCCTGTGGACTTGGGCGTGGGCGCATTGAGAACCCTGGCGGCGATCGCCCTACGCGGCCCTCTGACCCTGTCTGATCTGGTAGAGCTGCGCGGATCGGGAGCCTATCAGCATGTGCAAGAGCTAGTGGAGCTAGGATTTGTCCGCAAGCGCCGCAAGGCCGATAGCCGCTCCTCCTGGCTGCAAATTACCGACAAGTTCTTTCAATATTTTCAGCTTGACTCTCTACCGCAGCCTTTTAGCTCTCCTGTGTCAGCTACTCCGGTTGCTCGACCAGCCGCCGCTTCATCAGACCCATTAGAGAATCAAACGAGCTAACCATAAACCCAGATCGGGTCGCTTGCCTCAGTTTGTCTTTATAGAATCCGGCAATTTTTCAAATCCCCATGCAGCCATGCTTTAAAAAAGCAAAACAGCGCATTGATTGAATTTTCTAGACACCAGCCTCTGCCTTGAGAACAAGTAAGCTTCCTGGCCTGCGGTAGAGCTATTCGCCCTATCAAAACGGTTACTTTAGTGAGTATGTTTCAGAGCTTTACTGGAATGACTTTTGAACAAAGTTAAGAATAGATTCACCCAGCCAAGGCGAATGTCTTTTCTATAACTCTTGGCAAGATCATTGCATGAAGTTTTGAACGATTTTAGACCACAAGTAATATCCATTTATGAGCTGAGGTGACAAGCGATGAGCAATCCCAATTACCCTCGAGAAACCGAACTTCAGAATCGCAATTTACAAGAGCGTGAATTGCGAAACCGTGACCTCAATGCCTACGAGTCTCGTCGGCAGGCAGAAATTGCGCGAGATAACGCCAATACTTCAAACGGACTGTTTCTAGGACTGATGCTAGCGGCGATCGCAGGTTTTACAACTTTATTTATCGCTTTGGCCCAGCGCAGCGAAACGCAGCCCCAGGTGCAGCCTCAGGTGCAGCCTGCTCCGGAAGTAAATGTGCAGCCTCCCGATGTCAACGTGCAGCAAGCCCCCCCGCCTGATGTCAATATCACGCTGCCTGAAATCAGCGCACCCCAAGCCGTGCCCCCCCAGAGCGCACCCCAAGATCCGAGCCTGAGCGCGCCCCAAGATCCAAGCGTTGACACGCCTGACTCAACCTATGCCGACCCAATGACTGCTCCGGATGGCACCACCCCACCCGCCCAATAGTAGCGTTGGTTTGTAGCGCTCATTCGTTGAGTCATTCTTAGCTATCGGCTGTAAGTGCAGAAGTTGCGCTTGCAGCCGATTTTAGTGTTGCTTGAAGCGTGCAGAAGTCAAGTCTGAGCAGGTAGAGTAGTTGGAAGCGATCGCAGTTTCTAGAAATTTTCTGAAATGAGGCTGACATCGCTGCCCACCTGAATCTACGACTCAAACATGACAAAAATTGCGTATCTAGAATGCCCAACTGGCATTGCAGGAGATATGTGCCTGGGTGCGCTGATTCACGCAGGACTGCCACTTGAGTATTTACAAACGCAGCTCCGGCAGCTCGGAATTGAGGATGAATATACGCTGCGAGTGGAAACGGTTTATAGAAATGGGCAGTCTGCCACAAAGCTCCACGTTGACCTGACACAGCCCGCCGATCCGGATGCATTGGTCAATCAAGAACCTGGCGTTGACGTGCATTCGACTTTTCAGGCTGTTCGCTTACCGAAACCCCAAAACAGCATATCAACAGCATCAAAGACGGTTGCTGAGCATTCAAAGTCGCATCATTCTGGAAGTCACAGTCAGCCGCTCACAATCGGTCACAGTCATACTCATGAGCATTCTTATCAGGATGATCATTCACATGACCATTCACATGACCAGCAGCATCTTTCAAGCGATTCTGCAAACAATGTGGCTAATCATGCTCCCCTGCCTAAAACTGGATCGCACCCTTCTAAATCAGCGCATCATTCTGGCAGCCGTCATCTATCAGACATTGAGCAATTGATTATAGCGGCGGGACTGCCGCCAAAAGCAGAAGCCTGGAGCCTGGCTGTGTTTCGGCAATTGGCGATCGCCGAAAGTGCGGTTCATGGCATCCCGCTAGAGTCTGTGCATTTTCACGAAGTTGGCGCAACCGACGCCATTGTAGATATCGTCGGCACCTGTCTGGGGCTGGACTGGTTGGGTGTTGAGCAGCTTTACTGCTCGGCTATGCCTACGGGTGGCGGCACTATTTGGGCCGCACATGGGCGCTTGCCAGTGCCAGCACCAGCAGTGCTAAAACTTTGGGAGATGCGCCAAGTGCCGATCTACAGCAACGGCATCGAGCGTGAACTCGTGACCCCGACGGGCGCGGCGATCGCCACAACCCTGGCCGCCGATTTTGGCCCGCCGCCTGCCATGACCCTCACCTGCGTAGGGCTGGGGGCGGGCGGTCGAGAGTTGCCGATTCCCAATATTTTGAGGCTGTGGATTGGAGAAACCGTTGCCAACTGGTCTACCCACAGGTCTGCCAATTCGCTGGCAGTGGTAGGACAGCGCCACGCCCAAGCCGTATCTGCTGTGACCCCTATCAGCGCCACTCCGCTCCCCAACCCCAGCCTGCCTGATCCGCAGACCTCTGGAGCCGTTTCCGTGCCACAGCCAGCCCAACCTGCGACTGAAGCACAGGTTATTGTTTTAGAAACTCAGATCGATGATGCCAATCCTCAGGCGATCGCCTACACGCTAGAGGCGTTGCTGGCAGCGGGCGCGCTGGATGTCTTCATGCAACCTGTAACGATGAAAAAATCGCGTTTGGGGACGCTAATCACGGTTATTTGTTCAACGGCTCTGGCGGAAGACTGTAGAGCTATTCTGTTTCGAGAAACCACAACGCTGGGAATACGCGAGTCGGTGCAGCAGCGCACCATTCTCGACCGCGAGTTTCATTCCATCCCGACGGACTATGGTCTGGTAACTATCAAATTGGGAAAAAACCCGTTGACGGGCGAACTGCTCAATGTGCAGCCAGAGTACGAAGACTGTGCCCGGATTGCGCGCGATCGCCAGGTAGCCTGGACGGCGGTTCATCAAGCAGCACTCGACGCCTGGCAGATCCAAAATCCCCAAGCCACGCATTAGACTTGCTTGCATTAGACTTGCTATTGCTAGGGCAGGAGTGGCAGGCGGGCGCGACTGCGTACCTGTTTACAAAGGCGTAGCTCAGTCCCGTCTGCATTCCAATGAACTTGATCAAAGATTTGGTGGAGGATGTAAAGTCCGCGTCCGCAGTCTCGCTGTTCCTGGGGCGATCGCCCTACACAATCGCTGCCACAGGGGCCCGCTGGGTCAAACCCGCAACCCTGATCCGAAATAATCCACCAATGCTCGTTATTAACGATATAGAACTCAACCAACACAGTCTTGTGAGGATCTAAATTATTGCCGTGCTTGGCCGCATTAACCAGCGCCTCTTGAAGCCCCAAACGCAAGTCCGATCTCCAGCGTGGCGGCACATCCGCCAGCAGCAAGTCCAGAACCGGACTCAGGTGCAGAGTAGAGGCAAAGCTCACAGTACCCCACTTTCGCCCATTGGGACGAGGTGTGATTGCGATCACTCGATGATCCTCACTGGCGTACAAAGGGACAGCGCGCGAAACACTTGATCAAAAAGCAAAATCCAAAAAGCAAGATGAGTATTTGCCTAACAGCTTTGCTTCAATAACCTGATTCAATAAAAGTTTGAAAAGGCGATATAACTTCAAGGACTAGCTCAATCAATAAGGCTGAAGTCAGGAGCCAGCACGAGCAAATTAAGGTAGACAGGTGTTTCTGGCATATAAGGTGCCCATAACGCATAGACACCTGTAATTCAACCCAGGCGCATAGGTAGAGCAATCAATCAACGATTGACAGTTTAAGTATCTGATTCAAGCATTTCAATCAGAGTTGCTCATACTCCTTGTGTAAATCAGCTAACTCCTACAAAAGGAGTAGTGAAGAAGCACAGGCGTGAACGCAACTCTATCGGAATACTTAAATCCTAGCACAACTGATCGGGAATCCCTGCCGAAAGGACGGCAATCACCCATTGCACAAGGGTTTATTCGGTCTTGACGCTTCTTCTGTTTCTATCGATCTAGCGCCTGTGCCTTTGCTTTTCTACCCAGCCTGATATGGTGAATGCTCACGGTTGTCGCTCAGCTTGTCACTCAGCTTGTAAAGCCAGCAACTGTTGTTCCAGGTCGGTAATGCGATCGCGCAAAGGCATCATCATTGCCTCTACTTCCTGTTCCGAATAGCGGATGGGAATGTGTTGAGGACAGTTCTCGCTAATCGCCTCAACGTGAAATAAGATCACCCGTTCTACTGCGGCGGCATAGTCCGGCACACGCACTTTTTCAATCCACTCTGCATTCACATTCACATCCGCTTCTCGATACTCTGCCCGTCCCCAAATCTTCACGCGCTGGCGATGACGATAGTCCATCAAAAACAGAAATGCTCGGTCATTGCCCGCCAGATTACCCACGGTGATGTACTGCACGTTTCCTGAAAAATCTGCAAAGCCCAGCGTTTTCTCATCCAGCACTTTCAAAAAGCCTGGGGGGCCACCCCGGAACTGGATATAAGGATAGCCATTGGAACTGACAGTTCCCAAATAGAATCCATCAAGCCGAGCAATAAAGTCGCTGAGTTGGGGTGTGAGGGTGTCATGGGCGGGGCCGTTGGCGATATAGCGCTCATAGGTCTGCCGAGAGCCGCGCTGCGTCTGGGCCGCTTTGACTTCGGGCGTAAAGGCAATCTCTCCAAACTTGCGTGGCATAGTGTTCTCCTGATAGGGCAGGGGGCAAGGTTTAGGAATCAAGGGTTAGAGGTCAGGTTTGAACGTCAAGCGATATGGGGCTTGAGGTAGAGCTTGAGCGGTGTCCAATTTTTCCTAACCTCCTCTTCGGGCGCTATGGCGAAGCAAAGTGCAGAAATCACAAGCCGTTGCAACGCTCCTACAGTCTGCAAGAGCATTTCATATGTCAGAGCGTTGCAAAAAAATCTTGCATAACAATTTCTGTGGACATGCCACTGATGCTATGCGGCGATCGCCTGCTCAATCCCAGTCATACCGATAAAGCCCGGAAGCTGCTTTACGCGATCGATCCAGGCGAGGACGTTGGGATAGGGCGTCAAGTCAATCTGTCCGTCTGGAGCCAGCGCCACATAGGGAAACACCGCCACATCGGCGATCGTCGGACGGTCTAGCTCTAGCCAGATGCGCGTTGCCAAATGCTGATCGAGCTGTCCCAAAATAAACTCTGATTTTTGTAGGGTTCGCTCCAGGTTAATGCTGGTGGCTTTGAACAGATGATAGAGGCGAGCAGATTCTGGCCCTTGGCGCACTTCGCCAGCAGTGGTCGAAAGCCAGCGAACTACCCGGCTCATCGGTTCCGGCTCCAGCGGCAGCCAGGCTTCGCCGCCATATTGCCGAGCCAGGTAAACCAAAATCGCCTGCGCGTCAGCCAACACCAGGTCGCCTTCTACCAAGACAGGCACCTGCCCAAAGGGATTGAGCGCGAGAAAGTCGGGCTGCTTGTGCGCCCCTTGCAGCAAATCGACCTTGTGCCACTCGTAATCCAAATGGAGCAGCGACAGCAACAGCCTGGCTTTATAGCTGTTGCCAGAGAGTTCGTGACCATAGAGCTGAATCATGGCTTAATTCTCTAAAAAAATAGTGGGGAAAACTGTACCGTTCATTCGGTATAATCGGACTGTACCGTTCGTTCGGTATAATGTCAACAGAACATCTAAAAAAATTCAGGCGATCGCCCTTAACGGTTGACCCATGCCCAAAGAAACTTATGTCCCTAGCCTGCTGAGCCTGTTTCGGCAGCATGGCTATGATGGGGCCACCCTTGCCAAAATCTCGGAAGCGACGGGTCTGGGTAAAGCCAGCCTATATCATCACTTTCCGGGCGGCAAAGAGGAGATGGTGGTATCAGTGTTGGACTATCTTGACCACTGGCTGGATCAGAATATTCTGCAAGCGCTAAGCCAGCCAGGTGACCCACAGGATCGCCTCCAACGGATGTGCGATCGCCTCGGTGAAGTCTACGATGACGGCCGCCAGCCCTGCCTGTCCGCAATCTTGCTCTTAGGCTCCGCCCGCAACGTCTTTCACGACCGGGTACAAGCGATTTATCAAGCCTGGATCGGGGCGATCGCTCAAGTCTTGGTCGAATCGGGGATAGACGAGAACACCGCCCAACAGCGGGGAGAAGACGCGGCGATCGCCATCCAAGGTTCGCTGATCCTGGCGCAGGGCCTGGGCAATCCGTCACCCTTTCAGCGGGCGATGCAGCAGCTTCCCCAGGAGCTATTGCGCTAGTCCGGCGTTAGCAACCTGCAACAACGCTCAGCCTGCCCTAAAGATTTAGCGCGATCGGGCGATCGCCCTCAAAACAAAAATTTGGGACAATGAAAATCAGCATCCTGGACTCAGCTAGCTTCCCAATCCCTAACCCCTAACCCCCAACCCCTAGCCCTTAACACCTTATGCCCCTCTACTCCCACCTCAGCCAGACCACCCGCGAGCGCGTCCGCGATGGCGAGGTGGTGCCTATCCTCAGCGGTTGTGAGTCGGCAACGCGGCAACTGGTGCTGCTGTGGCCGCAGTTGGGCGATTTCGACAGCCTGGAGTATGCCTGGTGGTTGCAGCGGGAGACGGCGCAGCTTCAGGCAGCGGGCGTGGCGGTGCGGGCAGTGGGGATTGGCGATCGCGCCTCCGGACAGCAGTTTTGCCGCTACACCGGGTTTCCCGAAGACCAGCTATTCGTAGACCCAACGGCCGCTCTGCATCAGTCGCTGGGACTTTATTCGGGGCTGTCGCTAAAGCTGCCTGGCCTGTCGCCGGGGCAAAATGGCTGGCTCAATCTGCTGCTAATGTGTGCAGGCATCGGCAGTCCGGGCACGCTGGCGGAGGTGTTTCGGGGCTATCGGGGCGATCGCCGCGCTCCCCAGCTCATCGCCAACGACGCCGAAATTCAAGCGCCACCACTGCCGCCCCTCAAGGGTTCCTTCTTTCGTTGGGCGGGTGGAGAAGGCTTTCAGCGCCCGTTTGAGCTGGCGACTCTGCGTCTGCGCAACATGGGCGAAGTGCTGAGCCACTGGAAAACCTACGTGCCCGACTCCGCTTATCTCACCCAGCGCGGTGCCACCTTCTTATTCAACGCTCAGGGAGAATTGTTATACGAACACCGCGATCGCGCCATTCTGGGCTTTGCCGAAACCATGAGCCACCCGCTCCAGTTTCTCCAGCACCACCTCAAGCCTGCTCCTGATTCGCCCTAGCGCTATTGCCGGCAAGAAGTCCCAGTCCCGATTCAGACCACTTTAGGAGCGTCACCATGTTGCCCATTCGGGTTGCTTCCACTGGCTCACATTATCAGCAAACTATCGGCATTCGCCAATTTCAGCTAACCGCCGACGAACCCGTAGAAGTGGGCGGTGCAGACGCCGGCCCCACGCCAACGGAATATGTGCTGGCGGGTCTGGGCGCGTGTAAAACTATGACCATTCAGATGTATGCCGAACGGAAAGGCTGGCCCGTTAGCAAAATCTCCGTCGATGTGACGCTGGAAAAAACGCCAGACGGCAATCGGGTCAACGCGCTGCTGTCCCTAGAAGGCGACCTCACCAACGAACAGCGCCAGCGGCTCCAAGAAATTGGCGATCGCTGCCCGGTTCACAAGCTGCTCAGCGGCAGTTTGGCGATCGAGACGAGATTAGTCGAGTGACGGAATGACGGGGCGACGGGGTGACAGAGTTTTGCTAGACACACTTTCTCCCCCTCTCCCCCTCTCATCATCACTCCACCAGTCCATCACTCCATCACTCCCCAACCCCCGCATAGCTCGACGCCTGGAGCCGAAACATCTCCGCATATTTTCCACCCAGATCTATCAGGTCTTCGTGGCTGCCCAGTTCCACAATTTGCCCATGCTCTAGCACCACGATGCGGTCGGCCATGCGCACGGTGGAAAAGCGGTGGCTGACCAGAAAGGTCATTTTGTCCTGGGTGAGCTGGCGAAAGCGCTGGAAGAGGTCATATTCGGCGATCGCATCCAAGGCAGCAGTCGGCTCGTCCAGGATCAAGATTTGGGCCGGGGTCATAAACGCTCGCGCCAGTCCCAGCTTCTGCCACTGCCCGCCCGAAAGTTCGGCACTGTCGGAAAAGGTTTTGCCCAAAATTGTTTCATAGCCCCGATCGAGCGCCGCAATCACGCCCGTTGCGCCGGCATTTTGGGCAGCCCGTTCGATTTGTGCCAGGTTGTCGCGGTGGCGCAGGTCGCCAAAGCCGATATTGTCTTGCACGCTGAGGTGATAGCGCGAAAAGTCCTGAAACACCACGCCCACATTCCGCCGCAAGTCTTCCAAATCAAAGGCGGGCAGCGGAATACCGTCGATCGTAATTTCTCCCGACTCTACATCATAGAAGCGGGTCAGCAGCTTTAGCAGCGTTGTTTTGCCCGCGCCATTCATGCCCACCAGGGCAATGCTCTCGCCGGGTTTCACCGTCAGGTTAATTCCACGTAGCGTTGGCTCACTGGCCCCCGGATAGCGAAAGTGCACGTCCCGCAGTTCCAGTCCACGCCGCATCGGGCTGGGAAAGGCGATTGGCGCAGGCGGAGTCACGACCTGAGGCTCCAGGTTCAAAAACTCAAAATATTGCGACACATAAAGATTAAACTCATACACCAGCGCAATTTGAAACAAAATGCCCTGAATCAGCCCCTGCGCCTGCTGAAACGCGCCGGAATACATCGTCAGGTCGCCGAGGGAAATCGCCCCTTGCACCGTCCGCACAATTACCCAGGCATAGGCAGCATAAAAGCCGAGATTGGCAATCAGCCCCACGCCAAAGCGCAGCCACGCATTGCGCGCTATCACTTCAGCCATTTCTCGGTTGAACTGGAGGCGGATATCTTGCCACTGCCGCAGCAGGTAGTCTCCCAGGTTAAATAGCCGCACCTCTTTGACAAATTCCTGCGTGGTCAGCACTTCCTGCAAATATTCCGCTAGACGGCCGCTCTCAGTTTGGCGGCGCTTCATCCAAAACCGCACTCCCGAAAAGCGAATGCCGACCCAGAGCGCTGGCATCGAGGTCAGCACTAGCAGCAGCAGCAGTAATGGGTTAAACGCCACCAGCAGTGACAGCAGACCCGTAAAGGTGATGACCTGACCCGCGAGGTCGATGAGGGTTTCAAACACCCGCACCGGGTAGGCGCTGCCGCTCTGCTGGGCGCGGTTGAGCGTATCGTAAAACTCTGGCAGCTCATAATGAGCCAGGTCAAGGCGAATCGCCTGCTTGAGCAAGAGCTGGTTGGCATAAAGCGTAAAGCGATCGTTTAAGACTTGGGTGGTATAGGTTTCAGTCTGGTTGAGTCCCACTTGCACGAGCGTAATGCCCAGCCCCAAGGCTACAAGTCGGCTGAGCACGCTCCAGTCTACGCCGGGTTGTGCCAGTTCCAGCACCACCTGATCCACAATTAGCTTGCTGATGTAAAGCTGGGCCACAGGAATCAGGGCGCTGCCCAGCGTAATCCCCAGTTGCAGGAGCAATAGCCCCGGCGCTGCTTGCCAGACTAGCTGAACCAGGCGTGGTGTGTTGGCAACCACAGCCCAAAAGCGATCGCGCGGTGAGGGCTTTACAGAATTTCGCGGCAGAGATTTTGCACGTTTTGGCATGTCACCCATTAATGTGATACTATCGTATGATAGCTTTAATCTTTTGATATCGGATAAAGTTGCCGGATTGACTCAAAAGATTGCCCTTAGAAGATCGCCTCAGCTACGTTCAGAAAAAATCGTGCTCAGAAAAATTTAGGTCAAGACGGGACACTTGTGTCTAAAAGTCAAGGCTTGAAAGTCTAAAGTTCGCAAGTCAAGCTAAAAAGTCAGGGTTTAGCGTCTCAATACGTCTCAATATATTGACTAATAAGCACTTCAGGTCGTTTGTCAAAATTGATCGACGATGACGAGAGAAGCTATCTCTGCCCTTTTGCTTCTCCCTCAACATAATTCAGCTTTCAAATTTGCGATCCCCAGACTTTGGCGGCTACTTGAAGATTAAAGAATTGGAGCTGACGAAAGAAAATTCTAAGGAAAACGAAATTTATGTAAAGTTTCCATGAAGTAAGTTTGCGCGAATAAACGCTCAAATACTCCTGGGGAAAAGGATTTAGCCGGCAAGTCCGTATGAAGCTTGTGTAAAGTTTTTCATGCTTGCCCAAGCACCCTGATCCCCAGGAAAAATTTCATGTGTTAGTGTAAGTCAGTTCCACAGCCATAAGTTGAACACGAAATGAGTACGAGTTGAGCAGGTTTTTGCTGAGCTGATAAAAAGGCTGTCTACCTTTTGGTGGAACCTTTATTTTCTGCTCTGGGGATCATTGCTCCAGTTGAATCTCTCTAAGACCCGGCTTGGCTACATCAGCCCGATGGGTTTGAGGTTGGGGTGGCTTGCAGCGTGCGTCTGCGACGATAGCCATCGCTCCTCTGATTCACAGTCTCGGCTCACAATGTCCTTCACTATGGAGTGTATGTCTCAGAAACTTTGGAGCGGCTTTACAACTGCCGCCTTCCTGCTCACAGCTCTAGTACCTGTTCCTGCTGCACTTGCAGAAGTCAAGACAGACCTAGCTAGCGAGGGTGACGAGGTTCCCCAGGCAAATGTTCCCAACCTGGACAACTCGACCGAGCCAACTTCTGCTGCGCAAATCTCTGCTCCTCCAGGCAACCCCTCAGAAGCAGATACAGCTCAGCCAGGTGTCGTTTCGGAAACCCCGTCCACTACCCGCGTCATCGCCGCCCTCGGCGAAGTTCGGAAAGTGGGCGAGTACCAAGATCAGGAAGAAACAGACCTCGCTGAAGACCTGACGGTCAGCATCATTCCGCATGTGGTGAACGACCGCTCATCAGCCACGCTCCGCATTCAGAGCATTCCTGTCTTCACGTTTTTGGGTGCCGTCACCCAGACCGATCTTCCGCCTGTCCCTGCGACGACCGCCCCCGGTGGCACGGTTGAGCCTGCTTCGTCCGACGAATCAGAAGCGGTCAAGCGCCCAACTCCACCCGAAGCAGATGCGTCTGCGGTGGTGCCCGGACAGCCAGATTCAAGCCCTGGTGCAACTTCAAGCCCTGGTGCGACTGGTGAATCTCCTGCTGATCCGATGCAGCGAGCCGGGGCGATCGCCGCTCGATTACGCCAGCTCCACCGGGATGGCACCAACGCCGAAACGATTACCGTCCGCTGGGATGCTCAGCGAGAGCGCTACGTCATCCAAGTCGGCAGCGAAGAATTGATTGAGATGAGTCCTGACACCATCCTTCCAGATACAACTCGCAATCCTGCCGAAGATGCGTTGCAGGCGACAAACCGCCTGCGGCGACTACTGGGAAGCGCTCCACCGCTACAAGATATTCAAGACCGTCCCCGTCCGGTTGTGCGCGTGTCGGTGTCTCCAGCCCAAGGCTCTGGGGGCACTAGAGTAGCGTCGGGGATGGCGTCCTGGTATGGCCCAGGATTCCACGGCAACCGCAGCGCCAGTGGTGAAGTGTTTAACCAAAACGCGCTGACCGCTGCCCATCGCTATCTCCCCTTTGGCACTCAGGTACGGGTGACTAACCTCAACACGGGGCAATCGGTCGTTGTGCGAATTAACGACCGGGGTCCCTTCTCGCGCGGTCGGGTGATTGACCTGTCGGCGGGGGCAGCCCGCGTGATTGGCATGATGGGCAGCGGTGTGGCACCCGTCAGCCTGGAGGTTGTGGGGCGGAGCCGCACGGCCTCGCGCTAGCGTAAGAGGACGCCACGCTGTTTTATTGGCCTGCATGGCCTCTATATAATATAAATGCAGTTTGGAAAGCCCCTTTTGGTACGCGCGCTCATTGGTACGCACGCTTAAAAATAATGGACTCCGGCTAGAGCGGCCTTGCCGCAACCAGCCCTGTCCAGTGTGAGCAACAAGGCTGTGGAACACATCGGCTAGATGTTGCTACCGAAACCAAACTAGCAGACTGATTTGCGCTCAGGCTTGACCTCATCTCGACAGCCTGAGCCGTTTAGATAAACTGAATCCATTCAGCAAAGCTGGGAATCCCCATGTAGGAACTCCCGGCTTTTTTGTTTTCCGACTGGGCGAGAGTTGTTTTAAGAGCATTAATGGCCTTACAAATGCGAGATTTAATGTCTTGAGGAAGTTTACGAAACTCTTTGGCTGCCAATGTTTTGGACTGAATCTCATACTGAGCCATGGTTGGGGCGTTCCGCATCCAATTCAGATTCTAGTTCTGCCCAACTGTCTGATTTCTCCTTTGCCTTGGAGTGGGAGACTAAAACGTCATAAAAATCTTCCCAAAGTTCTTCCCCATTCGCGTAAATCCAGCAGAACGGCCGTTTTTTCACCATCTTCATCCACAACGAATTGAACACCACGCATGGGTGAAAAGTTCTCCTTCATGATTTGTGATCTTGGTCTAATTCTGACAGCAACGCCTCGCACTCGGCTTTGAGCGGAATGCCTAACTCCATCACCAGCGCCAACGCCTGCTCACCGTACTAGAGTATTGCCTTAACCCTAGCGATCGCCAATAACTAATAACTGTCTGGCTCATCAGGGAGTATTAGAATTTCGTCCTCAATCAGTTCTGAAAGGTTCTCTGTATGCACATGAAGGTGGCTCACTGAACCTGTAAGTTCAGCGAGAATATCGCCTTTTTGGTCATTAGTTAAGTTGGCAAGTTTGAGCTGACTAAGGAGAAACACGAATTTCTCGCATTCTTCCCCTAGCTCTGTCAAAAGAGTGGATAGTGTGGCATTAAGCAAACATCAGCCTCCCTTTGGGTTCGGGGATGGGTCTGCCCAATTCCTTCGCAGTCTCCATCCATTCCTGAATCACAACTTCGACATTCTGTACCGCTTCCTGATAGGTTGCACCATCAGCAGCGCAGCCTGCAAGTTCGGGCACTTCGACAATGAATGCCTGATCGTCTTCGCTCCAATAAATAATCAGTTCATAGCGAATTTCCATCGTCCCCTCCAAGCTGATATTTCAAGATTACAGTGCGAACTTGTTTCACCTGATAGGCTTTGGCTTTTCCCTGTTTTGGCTGAAGGTTGAGAATCTCTTCAACCCCTGATTTGGAGAAAATATGGTGACTCCCGCGTATTCGTTCATCAAAACCAAGAGTACGCAGCAATTGACACAGCGATTCAAAAGGAATATTGGCATCCGCAGTTCCCAGCAAAATTTTGATCAGTAGTTTGTCTCGCTGGCTCATTCACTGTCGCCCTTTTCCAACTCTGACAGCAACGCCTCGCACTCCGCCTGGAGCGGAATGCCCAACTCCGTCGCCAGCGCCAACGCCTGCTCACCATAATGCCGCGCCACCGCCCCCTCGCCCAGCGCCTGATGCACCTCTGCCAAATTTTTGAGCGCTTCGGCTTCGTTAGCCCGATCGCCAATCTCTCGAAAAATTTCTAATGCCGCCTGGTTATTAGTCAGCGATTCTGCGTATTGCTCCAGCTTGAGTTGAGTTTCACCCATATTGACTAGAGCAGCGCCCTCACCCCGACGATCGCCAATCTCCTGCGCAATGCTCAGACTTTGCTGATGGAAATCGATCGCCCGCTCATACTGCCCCAGACTGTCGTACGCATTCCCCAGATTGCCCAGGGCATTGCCTTCACCCTGGCGATCACCAATCTCCCGCGCAATGCTTAGATATTGCTGATAGAGGTCGATCGCCCGCTCATACTGCCCTAGACTCTTGTGGGCAATTCCTAGACAGCCTAAAGCACTGCCTTCACCCTGGCGATCGCCAATCTCCCGCGCAATGCTTAGATATTGCTGATAGAGGTCGATCGCCTGCTCATACTGCCCCAGGATATGGTGTGCAATCCCCAGATGACATAGGGCAATGCCTTCACCCCGGCGATCGCCAATCTCCCGCGCAATGCTCAGATATTGCTGATGAAAATTACTCGCCCGCTCATACTGCCCTAAGTTTCTGTGGGCAACCCCCAGATTGCCTAAGGCAACGCCCTCACCATGGCGATTACTAATCTCCCGCGCAATGCTTAGGCTTTGCTGATAGAAGTCAATCGCCCGCTCATGCTGCCCCAAATGGCTATACGCATTCCCCAGATCACCAAGGGCATTGCCTTCACTCCGGCGATCGCCAATTTCCCGTGCAATGGTCAGGTATTGCTGATGGAAGTCGATCGCCTGTTCATATTCCCCTAGATTGTCATATGCATTCCCCAGATCGCCCAGGACACGGCCTTCACCTTGGCGATCGCCAGTTTCACGAGCAAACTGCAACGCCTGCTGATAATAATCGATTGCCCTTTCAACATTGCCAAGATTGCTATAGGAGTTGCCTATCCGGTTGAGGCAAAGCCTTTTAGTTTGAGACGCAATTCGATTAACGAGCCTACGGCTGACCTCAATTAATTCTTTGTAATATCCCCACATCAATAACTGCCAGTGCAGTGCCTGATTTGTGGACACCAGTTGACAAGTATAAATCTCGCTGGCTTGTTCCCAATCGCTCACTTCGCAATAGTGGTCAAAGGCTTCTAGATATCCGCGTACGGTTTCCAGCCGTTCTGCGTTAGGAGCAGGTTCGTAGTTCGTGAGCCACAGATCAGCCGCTTTGCGTTCGGCTGCCTCCCATGTTGCGGGGTCAGCTTTTAGCAGCGCGTAGGCGACAGCACGAATCAGGTTGTGCTGTCGAATTAGTAGCGTGTCGCCTTCTGAGGGTGCATACTCTACCAGGTGGCCATCTTGCAGCGTGTCGAAGGCGGCGTAGGGATCTCCGTCGGGCAGCATCGCGTGCCAAAACTCGGTAGGCACGGGGCGACGGAAAACGGCGCTGGCGCAGAGCATCTGGCGGGCGGGGTCGGGCAAACGCTGGATGGATTGCTCGACTCGCTGCCGCACGCGACGCCGAAACAGACGGCTACGATCGAGCTTGTTGCCAGCAGCGGCGGGCGCGGTGGATGAGGCGGCAAACTCGGCGGCGTAGTGCTGCCAATAGCGGGCGACATTTTCTGAAAACGGCGGCTGGCGCATCTCCTCCGCCATCACCTGCAACACCAGCGGATGCCCATCATAAAACTGCCCAATCTGCCGCAGCGTTTCCTGCGCTGCCGCGTCCTGGGGCAGCCCTAACTTGGCAAATAGCTCAAGCTGTTCGGCGGCGGACAGTCCCTGGAGCGCCTCGCAATGCCAAAACTGCGGATAGCGCGAGGCGACGGTATCCAGATCGGCGGGGATATCCTGGCTCGTCAGCAGCAGTTGGCTGCGGGTGTCGGCAGCCGCCAAAAACTGATGCAGCAAATCCAGCCACAGCGGATCGCAAAATTCGCTCCAGCCCTCTTGCTCGTTACCCCGCAGCAGCCGCTCCAGCGAGTCGATTTGCAGACGGCAGGGGTGGCTTTGCAATCGGCGAAACAGGTGAGCCAGCAGGTTGGCGGGGTCTTGCTGATCGGCCAGGGTTGGTTCTTCGCCCAGCGTACGGAGCAGCGCCGCGCCACTGCTAGAAAAGTCCGGCGTCAGGCTGCGATCGTCCAGGCTAAAGCGGATGTAAGGTAGCGTCGCAGCGTCGGTCGTTTCTATCAGACTGGCGATAACTCGCTCTGCCAGGGCGGTTTTGCCGATACCCGTCATGCCCACAATGGCGAGAATGCGGCAGCTTCCCACCAGGACTTGGGTCAGGTCTGCGGTTTCGGCTTCGCGACCCGTAAAAGTAGCTGGATTATAAGTTGAAAATTGAGGAGTTAGGGGTTGCGGCGGGGCAACGTCCGCTGCATTCGCAGAATCAGGCGTTGCCCCCAGATGCTTTTTTGCGTGGAGCGACTCCACAGCGCGACGGATGCCCTGCACCACGTTCAAAAAGGCTTCGTCTTGATCGGGCCACTGGGTAACAGCTTTGGCATCTTTGGGCAAGACCTGGAGCTTGCTAAAGGGGCTGCCCTGCCAGTCGCACGGTTTGAGGATGATGGGGATGACGCGGGCGGTGCCTTCGTTGTGGCGCTGCACGGCCCGCTGCATTTCCAGGTCATAGCAATAGTCCGACGCGAGAAACCGAGGCGTGATTAGCAGCAGGATGATTTCGGCAGATTCGAGCTGCTGCTTGATTTCAGCATCCCACTCGGTGCCCGCTTCGATGTCGCGGTCTTGCCAGGCGGCAATTTTCCCCTGGCGCTTTAGATTGGCCAGATGAACAATCAGTTCATCCTTCAGCGCTTCATCTCGGTGGGAATAGGACACGAACAGCGTCAGCGGCGCAGAGGCATCTGGGGGCATAGACACACGGGGGCTGGAGGCTGTCTTTATTCTGGCGGAAGTTTTGGGAAACGGACAGATGAGGCGTTAGGGTTCGAGGATCGCAGGTTCCTTTACAAGTGCAGGCACTGCCGCAAGCGCAACTTTTGTCGGGTCGGCGGAGGGGCAGAGATCGGCCAACTGGCAGCGATCGCACGCTGGATTTCGCGCATTGCATACCGCTCGCCCGTGATAAATCAGGCGAATCGACCAGTTTTCCCAGTCGGGCTGGGGCAGTAGCTTCATCAGGTCGCGCTCAATCCGCACTGGATCAGTATGAGTAGTTAACCCCAGCCGATAGGTTAGGCGCTTGACATGCGTATCCACGGTCACGCCCGCGTTAATGCCAAACGCATGAGCCAGCACGACGTTCCCAGTCTTGCGGGCAACTCCGGGTAACGTCAGCAACTCCTCCATCGTCTGCGGCACCTGTCCGCCAAAATCAGTTACGATCTTGCGGCAAGCTCCCTGGATATTTTTCGCCTTGTTGCGATAAAACCCTGTAGAGCGCACCAGATTTTCGATTTCGTCTGGGTCAGCGCTGGCCAGCGATGGGGCATCCGGGAAGCGGCGAAATAGCTCCGGTGTTACCTGATTTACCCGTTCATCGGTGCACTGCGCCGAGAGAATCGTCGCCACCAAAAGCTGTACCGGCGTTTCATAATCCAGCGAGCAAGTTGCGTCTGGATACAGCCGCTTCAGCCGCACCAAAATTTCCAGCGATCGCTGCTTCTTGCCAGCCCGTCTAGGCACGCGCGGTCTTCCTTACTTTCTTATTGGAGCAAGTTTTTGAAAAAGGACAGTTGCGTGGTGTCCCGCACAATCAGAAACACGCCTAACCCCAGCAGCAGCATCAGCCCTGTTTGCATGACACTCTCTTGGAACCGGGTTGGCAAGGGCTTGCCGCGTAGCGCCTCAATCAGCAGAAATGCCAACTGACCGCCATCCAGCGCTGGCAGCGGCAGGATGTTAATAATTGCCAGATTAATACTAATGATGGCCGTGAACGGGAACAGATTGATCCAGTCATTTGCCGCCAGATTTGCACCTTGCTCCACAATCTTGACTGGGCCAGCCACCTGACCCGACACCGCCGAAAAGTTTGTAATCAGCGACACAAACCCCTGTACCGTCCGCGAGAACATATCCTGAAATTCTCTGGCGGCGAGGCTAAAAACCTCAAATACACCGTTGGGGCGACGAAACTCGACCTTGCCATTGGGATTTAACACAACGCCGATCTTGCCCACACCATCCGCATCGGGTTTGGGAGTAACGTTGAGATTGACCTGTCCAGCGCTCCGCTGCACGGTTAAACTAATCGGCTGGTCGGGGCTGCCCGTGATGGCCTTCATCAATGCTTGCTGGGCTGCTTCGCCCTCACCAACGTCTTGCCCGTTGACTGCCACCACGATGTCGCCATCCTGAACCCCAGCCAGGGCTGCGGGTGAATCGGCCGACACAACCTGCGGAATCAATACGCCCGGCTCATAGTTAAATGCTTGTGGTACGCCAACCACTGCCACTTGTGTCACGAACACCAGATAGGCAAACAGCAAATTGGCAATCACTCCAGCGCTAATGACGATCGCCCGATCGAGCACCTTGCGGTTGCGCATCAAGTTGGGGTCGTTGGGGGGGATGTCGCTGTCGGGATCGTCATCGGGAAAGCCAACAAATCCACCCAGCGGAATGGCGCGAATCGCATACTCCGTTTCGGGGCCCTGATATTTCCAGAGAATCGGGCCAAAGCCCAGGGAAAACCGATTCACATGAATCCCCTGAAGTCGCGCCGCCAGGAAGTGGCCCAGCTCATGAACAAAGATAAGGAGTGCAAGAACTGCGATCGCCGCCAAAACCGACATAAGCAAGCCTGAGTTACTACTGTTAAATTTCGCTATTTGTCCATTCTAAAGGGATTCATTAAAGGATGAAGGATGAAGGCGGAGGGATGAATTAGATTACGCAGAGAGAGGGCAGCGCATAACCTTCAAAAACCCAGCCCGATTCATCCCTTATCTCTCGCCCTTTCCTTCTCCTCACTCCCCCTCAACCAGCGCCAGATACTCCTCCATTGACAGCGTGTCGTCTAGCTCGGCCCCATCGCTAACTTCGATCTTGAGCAGCCAGGCAATGCCGTATGGATCGTCGGCCAGTTGTTCTGGCGTGTCAAGCAGGGGGTCGTTACGCTCGACAACCTTGCCAGAGAGGGGCGCTTTCAAATCTTCGACCGCTTTAACCGATTCCACAGTGCCAAAAGTTTCGCCTTTTTCTAACGCTTCTCCTACTTCGGGCAACTCTAGAAACACAATGTCGCCCAACTGATCGACAGCAAAGGCGGTAATGCCAATGGTGGCAGTATCTCCATCCAGGCGGATGTATTCGTGGGAGTCTGTGTATTTCAGATCTTCGGGATATTCCAGGCTCATAGGTTGGGCGCGATGAGGCGTACAGGAAAAGATTAGCGTAATTTTCGGGGTTGATTAGGATTTTAGGATTGATTGCTGAAATCGCTCAGCGCTTATAGAAGGGGCGCTTGACGACCGTTGCCGGGTAGCTTTTGCCACGAATTTCGACTTCTAGAATTTGACCAATGCGAGCCAGATCGACCAGCGCATAGGCCAGGGCAATGGGATAGCCCAGCGTGGGCGAGAGAGTGCCACTAGTGACCTTGCCGATGGGTTCGCCGCTGTGCAGTAGGGGATAGTCGTGGCGGGCAATGTTGCGTCCGGTAAGCTGCAAGCCGACTAGCCGCCGAGACACCCCAGTCTGCTTTTGTTGCAGCAGCACCTCGCGGCCGATGAAGTCGGGCACTTTGTCCAGATGCACCAGCCAGCCAAGTCCCGCTTCGAGCGGCGTGGTGGTGTCGTCGATGTCTTGCCCATAGAGCGCCATTGCCGCTTCCAGCCGCAGGGTGTCGCGGGCCCCAAGTCCGCAAGGAACTGCGCCTGCGTCGAGGAGCGATCGCCACAGGTCTCGCCCCGTCTCCGGTTCCACCATTACCTCAAAGCCGTCCTCGCCTGTATAGCCTGTCCGGGCCAAAAAGCCAGGACTGCCCAACACCGTGCCTTCCAGATGCCCAAACTTAGGGACTTGAGACAAATCTTCTGGCACAAATTTTTGCAATGTGGCGACGGCAGCGGGGCCCTGCACGGCCAGCAAAGCGCGATCGCCCGATAAATCTTCCAGATCCACGCCGGATAGGTGTTCCAGCAGCCACGCCTTGTCTTTTTCGGTCGTCGCCGCGTTCACAATCAGGTCAACCCGCCCCGGCTCCTGCGCATAGATGATGAAGTCGTCTACGATGCCGCCTTGAGGATTGAGCAACACCGTGTATTGCGCGGCACCGGGTTGCAGCCCGCTGAGATCGGTCGGCACCAGCCGCTGAAGCTGGGCTAACAGATCGTCGCCCCGCAGCCGAAACTTGCCCATATGGGAAATATCGAACATCCCCACACTCTGCCGCACCGCCTGATGTTCTTGAGTGATGCCGCCAAATTGCACGGGCATCTCCCAACCCGAAAATGGTGTCATGCGGGCTTTTTGGGCGATCGCCAGGTCATAGAGCGGCGTTTTGCAGAGCGCGTCAGTCATATAGCGAAACTATCCAGAAACGGGCAAATATTAGCTGACTGTAGCCTGAGACGCGGGTGTGGGCAAGGGTCGGGGAGTGTTGGAGTGTGGAGGGTGGGAGTGATGATGAGAGGAAGTGATGATGAGAGGGGGAGAGGGGGAGAAAGTGTTTCTAGCAAAACTTCGTCACCCCGTCACCCCATCCCCCGTCACCCCGTCACCCCATTCCCACGCCATAAAATAAAGAGGAATGAGTAACTGTCAAACCTCAGGAGGCGAAACCGATGAGAATGCTGCATACGATGCTGCGTGTGGGCAATTTGGAAAAATCGCTGGAGTTTTATTGCAACGTGCTGGGTATGACGCTGCTGCGCCAGAAGGACTATCCGGGCGGGGAATTTACCCTGGCGTTTGTGGGCTATGGCGACGAGTCAGATCACACCGTACTGGAGCTGACCTACAACTGGGGCACGGATCAATATGACCTGGGCAATGGCTATGGGCACATTGCGCTGGGTGTCGAGGATATTTATGGGACATGCGATCGCATTCGGGAACTGGGCGGCAAGGTGACGCGGGAACCCGGCCCCATGAAGCATGGCTCAACGGTCATCGCCTTTGTAGAAGATCCCGACGGCTACAAAGTCGAGCTAATTCAACTGGGCACGCAAGGATCGACGCAGAAGCAGGAAGCGGCGGCGACGGTTTAGAGGGATCAGGTTTCAGGGGTCAGGGGACAGGTTTCAGGGGACAGGTTTCAGGGGACAGGTTTCAGGATTAGTGGGACATGCACGACTAAGCCCCTGACCCTTGACCCCTAACCCCTGATCCCTAACTCGCAATGGGATATTCCAGTTCGGCCAGAGCCGCGCGGGCTTTGACAAAATCAAACGGCATCAGCGGCTTCATTGGACGATAGTCTTTGGGGTGCGCATCGCCATGGCGCAGCACCGCGTTCACCAAAAAACAGGGTTCAGAACCGAGGTGAATCGCAGCGTGGGGAATGCCGGGGGGAATGGTGACGACCGTCGGATGGCGATCGCTCAGAGGAATGTATTGGTATTCCCGATTTTGCAGCACCACCAGCACAAAGCTGCCGCGCACCACCAAAAGCTGGTCGGTTTGGAAGTGGTGTACAAACAAGTCGTCCACCATGCCAGCGGGAATGCTGACCAGCATTGTTTCGTTGCTGGACTGGGGGGTATAAAACTCAGCCATGCCGCCCTTGATCGAGGTCAACGGGCGAACTTCAACGCGACCTTTCAGACCCATAGCAGCACCTCATCTGTGGACGTGTAGTTTTAGCCTATAGATCCACTATAAAAAGATTGTTGCTGAAATGGCAGAACTGGTACTTTTTGTGATAAGTCAGATTTCCAAGGTTAGGGGTGGCTGCTGTGGAGCAACAACCCCTAATGCCGACACACCTCAGTGGTCAGAAACCATCAGAGTGCTGGGCCGACTCAGGTCGCCGGTCAGCGTCACGCTGCGGTCGTTGGCGCTGAGGTGGCGAACGATCAGATAAACCGTTTCCACTTGTTCGGGTGCGCCGATTTTGCTGGCCAGTTCCGCCAGCGAGAGGGGTTGCCCGGTGGCCTTGAGGGTAGCGACGATCTGCCGCTGGAGATCCAGCACTGACGCGGCGGCTTTTTTGCCCGCTTCTACGCCGGGCTGGTGGTAGGCGTTAATATTCACCAGGGAAGCATAGAGGCTGACCGTTCGTTCGTATAGAGCAATGAGTGCACCGACGATACGCGGTGTTACGTGGGGGATGGTGACGGTGATCGAATCTCGATGGTTTTCGTAGAGCGCTTGGCGGGTGCCTTGCAGCAAGCCGGAGAGAAAGTCGCCGCTGGTGGCTCCGGGTTCTACCTCGATCGACTCGCCCTGGCGATCGCCCAACACTTCAATAAAGGTGACGAAGAAATTAGGTACGCCCTCACGGAGCTGCTGCACATAGGCGTGCTGGTCGGTGGAACCCTTGTTGCCATAAACGGCGATGCCCTGATAGACCGTGTTGCCGTCTAGGTCGGTTTCCTTGCCCAGCGACTCCATCACAAGCTGCTGCAAATAGCGCGAAAACAGCAGCAGGCTGTCTTTGTAAGGCAGCACCACCATGTCCTTTTCGCCCTTGCCATTGCCCGCGTAGTACCAACTGAGGGCGAGGAGCGCGGCGGGATTTTGGTAAAGGTTGGGGACGCGGGTAGCGTCGTCCATTTCTCGGGCCCCGTCGAGCATGGCCTGGATATCGATGCCTTGCAGCGCAGCGGGCAACAAGCCCACGCTGGAGAGTTCGGAGGTGCGCCCGCCCACCCAGTCTTGCATGGGGAAGGTAGCCAGCCAGCCCTCGGCCTTAGCAACGCTGTCCATTTTGCTGCCGGGCATGGTGACGGCGATCGCATGTTGCCCAAAATTTAGCCCGTGCTTTTCATAAAACTGCTTGACTTCCAACATGCCATTGCGGGTTTCAGGCGTGCCGCCAGACTTGCTGGTGATCACCACGAGGGTGCTGTTTAGTCGGTCTTTGAGGCGATTCAGTATGCGGTCGATACCAGCGGGGTCGGTGTTGTCGATGAAGTGAATCTTGAGGGGGGCAGGTTCGGGCCCCAGCGCTTCGGCCACAAACTGCGGGCCGAGGGCAGAGCCACCGATGCCCACGGATAGCAAATCGGTGAACTTGGGCGCTTGCACGGGGCGAATTTCGCCTGCGTGAATCTTGGCTGCAAAGTCTTTGATGCTGGCGAGGGTGTCTACGATTTCGGCTTTGATCGCTGGGCTGGGCGACAGGTCAGGATTGCGCAGCCAGTAGTGACCGACCATGCGGTTTTCGTCGGGGTTGGCGATCGCCCCTGCTTCTAGCGCCGCCACATCTTTAAAAGCCTTGTCAAATTTAGGTTTCATGCTTTCCACGAAGTCATCGGCAAAGCGCATCCGACTGACATCGACGTAGAGTCCTAGCCCGCTGTGGTAATACAGCCAGTCTTGATAGCGTTGCCAGAGTGCAGTGGCATCCATATTGCTTTTAACCTTTGCATTCATCAACCACAGTTTAGCGGTCAGATCTGAAAGCTAGATGAAGCGAAGTACACGGGAATTGTTTAGATTTTCCGTAGGTCTGCTGAGCCAGAAATTAGGCGATCGCCTCTCCTTAGCCCTGATTTGATGCTGATCTGCAAGGCGATCGCGCCTCTGAAAGCTGCCCCTGGGAACTGCTAAACCCGTTTGGCAGCAACCCTGTTAGCCATTTGAGCTGGCAGCTTAGTCGGGATTCTACCAGGGGAATCAATCAATGATGTGGAGTGGATTTCCGCCATCCTCACGCCGTCGGGGAAATGATATCTTGATCTAGATGAAAGATCTTGAGCACTGCTACCGCATCCTTGATTTAGAGCCTGGCGCGTCCCTCGAAGAGGTGAACCAGGCTTATAAGGATATGGTGTTTGTGTGGCATCCCGATCGCATCCCCACCGACAACGAGCGACTGCACCAAAAAGCTCAAGAAAAGATCAAGGAAATTAACCAGGCGCGCGATCGCCTCCGCAG
>RFIF01000003.1 GCA_003695655.1 Cyanobacteria bacterium J069 | reverse complement strand
GTTCTGTAGATGTGCAGGTGCGGTCATGCCTTATCGAAGATCGTCGATTGGGTTTCTGGGGCAGGCTTTGGGGCAGGCTTTGGGGCAAGCTTTGGGGCAAGCTTGGAAGCAAATTGGGGGGCTACGGCGGCGCTTCGTACCCAGCTTGCTGATTGGGTTTTGGGTGGTGCTGGTGATTGGGTCGGTGGCGCAGGTGTCGGAGGCGCAGACCAGCATCACACGCGGCACCATCACAGAAGTGCTGGACGGCAATCAGGTGTTTATTCAAAACCAGCAGGCACGGGTCAATGATGTGGCCAACCGGGGGCAGCAGGTGCGGACGGGCCGCGCCCGCACCCAGCTTAATTTCAATACAGGAGCCGTGGCGCGGCTGTCGAATAACTCCGTGCTGACGGTGGGTCAATGTGCCCAGCTTCAGCGCGGCGTGCTGCTGGTCAACGGCGCGGTGAATGGCTGCACGTCGTCGGTGACCGCTGGGGTGCGCGGTACGACCTACATCCTGGAAGTAGCCGCAGACGGGCGCGAGGAAATCAAGGTGCTGGAGGGCGAGGTCGTCGTCACCAAGCACGATGCTGGCTTGATAGAACCTGGTGAAACTGAGCCAGGTGAGGACAACCGCCAGTCTCGCGCCAAGCAGCTTTCTATTCCCCGCGTGCCCGGAGTCGGCATTCCCTCGACCAGACCCAGCCCGTCACCCAGCCCATCGCCATCGCCATCACCCCGCCCCCGTCCCGTGGTGGAGTCAGATGATCCAGAGAATACCGTCACGCTGTCTGCGGGACAGAAGGTGGCGACCCGGCGCGGTTCGCCGCTGGGCCCGGTGGAAAATATCTCCATACAAGAAATCAACGCGATCTTATCGGGCGACCTGTTCAACGGCTATCTGCAATCGCTGCCGGGTTACGCCGCGATTCAGAGTACGCTCCAGCAAATTTATCCGGGGCTGTCGCTGCCCAGCGTGCCGGGACTGCCCGTGCGGATACCGTTTTTCTAGCGGTTGATTTCTAGCGTTCGATCAGCGCCTTGAGTTCGCCCAGGGTTTGGATGTGGTGG
This sequence comes from Cyanobacteria bacterium J069, assembly GCA_003695655.1. Taxonomy (GTDB): domain Bacteria; phylum Cyanobacteriota; class Cyanobacteriia; order Elainellales; family Elainellaceae; genus Thermoleptolyngbya. Next base: position 1,749 of record RFIF01000003.1, on the reverse strand, counting down.
GTGGCAAGGTCGCTTTTCTCGACACCGGGGCGGAGAGTTTGCACCGTCGCAATGCCGAGGCGATCGCCCGCCGCCAGTTCAGAATCTGGATTGTCGCCGACCACCATCACCTCAGCCGGACTGAGACGATGGGTGTTCAAAATGGTCTGAAAAATTGCCTGTTTGCTGGTGCGGCTGGGTTCGTCGATCGCGTCGATGTGGATTTCGGTAAACCACTGCTCAAACGGTTGCTCAATGCTCAGCGCCTTTACCTTGCTGTCCTGGAGCTGGCGAAACCCTGACGTTACCAGAAACAGCATGGGGAACGGGTCGCCCCGCAGTTCCACCAGAATTGGCAGATCGCCATAGCCCCGCATGGGCGTGGTGACGCGAATCTGGGAAATCATGCCCCAGCCTGCCGCCAGCATCTCATCCGAAAAGCCATGCTTCTTTGCCACAAAGTCCATTGCGTGATACCAGCAGTCAGCCAGCGCCGTTTCCAGCGCTTCGTCGGGCAGCGTTCCCCGGTTGGCCTGGCGAATCGCGTCAAACACGGGTTCCAGCAGGGCGCTGCCGGGTTCATCTGCCGCACTCAGGCAGTTGTCCAGGTCAAAAATGATGGCTTTGATCATGCCGAGTGTCTTTGTCAGTCCAGGGGCGATCGCCCGTCATGAGGTCGCTCTCATTCTACGGTTAAGGGTGATTCACCATGCTTTTCAAACAACTGCGCCGCTCTCAGCCGTTGTCCGCATCGTGTTCTGTCAGCGCCTCAGCCGACCAATCACAAATTGGGCGATCGCCCTGGCAAATTCTGGGCTACGGGCTGATCGTCGTGTGGGCGGCGGCGGGGGCGATCGCCACAGGGGTTGACCTGGGCACGGTGCAGTGGATGGAGCGACAGACGCAGGTGCTGTTTTTTCGGCTGCGGGGAGCAGTGGAGCCACCCGCCAATGTGGTGATTTTGGCAATCGACCAGGAATCACTGGCGCGGGGCGCAGACTTTCAGGCTAATCCCGACCGCTATCCCGAACTGGCTCCGCTAGAGGTGTGGCCGTGGCAGCGGGCGGCCTATGCCCAGGCGATCGATCGGCTGCTGGCAACCGGGGCGCGGGCGGTGTCTGTTGATCTGGTGCTAGCCGACCCCAGCCTCTATGGCCCAGCAGACGATCGCCAGCTTGCCGAGGTGCTTCGGCGGTATCCGGGCAGAGCCGTGCTGGCGGCAAACTATGAAGTGTTTGGCACGCCCGACGGCGGCGAACAGAGCCAGATCGTTATGCCCAATCCCGACTTTGGCGCAGCCTTGGGGCAAATTGGGCTAATTAACTTCTTGCGGGATGCCGACAAGCGGGTGTATCGACTTTCCGACAATTTGATCGAGGATGTGTTGCAGCCGCAGGGCTTGGGCGAGGGCATCGATTCCTTTGCGGTGGCGACGCTGCGGGCGGCCCAGCTTCCGGCACCCGCCAGGACGACGGGCAATATTTTCTACTACGGCCCGCCTACGACGTTTCGCCGGGTTCCCTTTTGGCATGTCTTTGACCCGACCAACTGGGCGTTTCACCAGCGCCAGGGCACGTTTCAGGATGCGATCGTGCTGATTGGGCCCTTGTCAAACGATGTCGGCAACGACTTCATTCCCACGCCCTTTTCCGAAACCATGCCGGGGGTGGAGATTCACGCCAATGCGATCGCCACGCTGATGCAAGACCGCGTGATTCAGGAGGCGCTGCCCACGGCAATGGGGCGGGGTGGGTTTGTGCTGCTGCTGGT
>RFIF01000534.1 GCA_003695655.1 Cyanobacteria bacterium J069 | reverse complement strand
TGAAGCATTTTAGTCAGTGAAGCATTTTAGTCAGTGAAGCATTTTAGTCAGTGAAGCATTTTAGTCAGTGAAGCATTTTAGAAAGTATTGATATTTGGTATGGATATTTGGCACTATTTGCCTCAAGCCGACCTAGAGATTTTTCAAAAAGTGCCATTTCAAGTTGCCCTTTCAATTCTCTCTTTCCAACTCTCTATTCAAAAGTAGACGTTTATTAACAGTTATTATAAGGTCTAATGCCGAAGTATGCGGGACTTTTCGACTTTAGCTTTTTATCTGGAGCTGTATTCAAAGCAACACGCAGCTTGTGATCTGGCTCACAGGTAAGGGGCTTTGGTTGGGCTTTAGTCAGGTTTTGACTGGGGCAAAACTGGAGCAAATCTGGGGCAAAACTGGAGCAAATCTGGGGCAAATTGGGAGATATTTTCCAGGAAGAATTGAAGAAAATGTTTACAAAGTATCTTTGTGGACTAAGTGTGGACTAAGTTTTCAATGCTTTAAAAATTTTAAATGCCTTAAAAGAAAGTATGTCTTAAAAGAAAGTGGAACTTTCATTACTTCAGCACCAGTCTTTTGACCACTATCCCCGTGTAGCAGTTGTGATTCCGGTCTATAACGGAGCAGCAGACTTGCCAGATTTGTTGCAGGCACTCTCTCGGCAAACCTATCCCCAAAAACAGGTGCGCTACTTTTTGAGTGACAATGGCAGCGGCGATCGCACGTTTGAGCAGATCCAGTCCGCCGTAGGCCGTTTTCAGTCTCTGGGGCTTGTGCTTCAGGCACTGTCTGCGCCACAGATTCGCAGTTCCTACGCAGCCCGGAACGTCGGCATCCTGGCAGCCTTGGCTCAAGTAACTGAGGAAGATGCGGCGCAGGGTTTATCGCCTGCCCTACCGTGGTGTGAAATCATTGCTTTTACTGATGTTGACTGTCGGCCTCAGCCTGACTGGCTTTCGCAGTTGGTCAGTCCGTTTATCGATCCGCAAGTGGGGCTGGTCGCTGGCGAGGTCTTGCCGCTCAATGATGAATCTTGGCTAGAACGCTATGCGGCCCGCCGGGAGTTTTTATCCCAGCGTCACACGCTGGCCCACAGGTTTCTGCCCTACGGACAAACCGCAAATCTGGCAGTCCGGCGATCGCCTCTGGAGGAAGTCGGTCTGTTTCGCCCCTATTTGACCAGCGGCGGCGATGCGGACCTGTGCTGGCGCATTTTGCAGACAGGGCGCTGGCAAATTCGCCTTGCAGCAGGGGCGATCGCCCATCATCGCCACCGTGCCACCTTGACTGCCCTGTGGGAACAGTGGCAGCGTTATGGTCGTTCCGATGCTCATCTGAATGCCCTGCATGGTGCGCCCTTGATGCGATCGCTCACCCCCAAAGACTATGGCACTCGCCTGGCTCGATGGCTGCTAAAGGAAACCCCTGCCGTCATACCCCCAGTGCTGCGTCAGCAAGAGCCTTGGGATCGGCTGCTAGATACACCGCTGGATTTGTTCTGTGCGGCAGCGCGGGCGAAGGGACAACGCCACAGCACCTTGCCAGCCGCCGCTCGGGCGATCGCCTGGCCGCCAAACCCAGAACCCCCAGCACCTTCCGCCACCTAATGGCGCTTTGTCAATGGCGTGTTAGTCTCGGGAAAAGCTTACTTAAATCGGCGGTGGCGACCCCTCGACGCCCTAAGACCAGCACAGTATCTCAATACAGTATTTAAATATTGCTGACAGAAAGCGATCGCCCGCTCATCCCGTCCCCTGCTTTTGTGTGCAACTCCTGGATAGCTCAGGAAGTTGTTTTCACCCTGGCTGGCGATCGCTTTTCAAGCCAAAAAGGTTTCAAGCTAAAAAGGTTCAGGACTTACGCAGTTGAAACGAGTTTTATAGATTCTGGATGATTTTTCGCGGGCGCAGCCCGCGAAAAATCATCCAACTGCGTAAGTCCTAAGGTTGTGGGTAAGGCAAACTCCGCCTCACCCACAACCTTAATTCAGCGTGCAAACTTTAGGGTAAGTTTGAGGCATTCTTGAGCGCATTCGCATTGATTAGTTTCGCACTTCATCTGAAGCTCGGTCTACGACACGCTGAGCGCCTTCACCCAAATCTTTCGTACCCTGCTGAAGATCTTGAGTGGCACCCTTGGCATTTTGAACGGCTTTATCAAAGATCGCAGGAGCCGCATCTTTTGCCTGTTCAAGATTGGATTTCAGGTTGCGGGTTCCTTGCTCGGTTCCTTCAACCAGCCCTTTTCTCGTCTCTTCAATAGAATCGCTCAGTTTTTCTGATGCCTCTTTCGCCTGTTCTGGCAAAACATTGCGATTGGTAATGTTGTCTACCAGCTCTTTCGGATTTGTAACGCGGTTTTGTAAATTTTGTTCAGCACGATTAATCAAGCGTTGTGCTTTGGCATCGGCTGCGCTGTCATAGCTAGTATCGTCAGCATATCCATTCATGCCGCCTTGATAATCTTGCCGCGTTTTGTAAATTCCCCGCTCAGTGATGACCTCGCGATTTCCAGAAGCAGATGAAGCTGCTGAATTTGGATTGGCAGAGCGAGGCACTTCTCGGGCTGAGGTGCTGCCAGCGCAAGCAACGTTACTAATCAACAAGAACGACGCGAACAGTGCAATGAGAACTCGTTTAATGCTGAGTAGCTTAATTCGAGAAGTTACATTTTCTATCCAGTTAAGACTGTTCATGGTGATCCTCCAGTGATTGGGCTATCCAAATGATCGGCTCATTATAGAAGCTTGATGAAAGTCTGATGCAAAGCCGAAAGATAACGTTCGCGTCCAGCACTTACAGACTTTTCTCGCCTGTTGACATAAACATTGATACAAACGAAGTGGCAAACAAATAACCCAGTATTTTAACTCAGTATTTCTTTCGTTCGTCTGTCTATCAATGCGATGCACACTTCATTGGATTAAAAATTGAATGCGTGTCTAAGTATGTTTCCAGGCAATTTTTCCAGGCAATTAAGCAACGTTTCGACAAGAAATTTCGACATGAATATAGTAGACTCGGCTTTCTTCCTTCGGCTAAACTTATTACGGCCAAAGGCTTGATTACGGCCAAAGGCTTGGATAATTGCAGCCAAAGGCTTGGATAAAGACTTCATCAGCTTCTATTCAACTTTTACAAGGCTAACGAACTGATTCGCGATTAGGATCTAGCCTGGGCCGTATTTATAGAGCTGTGAAGATCTACCCAGTAATATTTGGCTGAATTTCTGAGTAAATTTCTGAGTAATTTAATTGCTTTGGAATATCTTGAATAATTTACTTGAGCATTGAAAGATCGGTGTCATGGGCATTAAAGAGTCTGCCTTTTGATATACCTTGCATACTTTTAAAGCTGGTGAAACTGGCTCATGCCGCTATGAAATCAAAACCAGTGCATATCGATATAACAAACCAATATGGCAATTAAGCATGGATGGCAATAAATTAATGGCAATAAATTATGGCAATAAATTTATGACCCAAGCATTGATGGTTTAAGACTGTCTTCGTTTTGTCTGAACTTTTATAAATATCCATGTCTGCTCTTGCTGCACGGTAAAAGAGCGGTCGCCCCTTGCTGGATAAACCCGGTGAAAACGGCAGGAAACTTGTCACGCCATCGGCGCAAAATGCCATAATCCTGCTGTGATAGGTTTGAACACCATTTGTGACAGTTATTGAGAGCGATTCTGAGGGTAAACCATTGACAGGCTATACGATTCGGCAGGCATGGGTAGCAAGCGAGAACGGTTACGATGCGGTAGATGTACGGATTGAGAATGGACGAATTACGGCGATCGCCCCCCAGCTAGACCCCGTGGGCACGGTCGTTGATGGGCGTGATAAGCTGCTGCTGCCAGGATTCGTCAATGCACATACCCACTCGTCAGAACTTTGGCAGCGGGGCATGATCCCGCCATACCCGCTCGAGCTATGGCTGGCAAAACTCTACGACTTTACACCAGCCGATGCGGAGCAAGTTTATCTCAGCGCCATCGGCACCGCAGTCGAAACGCTGCTCTCTGGCGGCACCACCGTCGTTGATCACCTGACGATCATGCCAGGTCAGGAGCTGGAAACCATTGGCGCAGCCGTCAAAGGCTATCGGGAAGCGGGCATCCGCGCCTTTGTGGGGCCACTGATTCAGGATCAGTCGCTGCCCTCCAGCATTCCCAGCGGTGGCCAGCCCTCAGCCTATGAACCCTACGCTCGCACCACACAGGAAACACTAGACCTGATGGCAGAGGCGATCGCCCAGTTTCATCGACCCGACGAGGGCATTTATATCATGATGGCTCCGACCGGGCCGCAGCTCTGCTCGGACGAACTGTTTGCCGGATGTAATGAACTGAGCGATCGCCATGCGCTCTGTCGCCACGCCCACCTGCTAGAAAGCAAAGCCCAACAGCTCCTCGCCGAAGAACAATACGGCTGCACTGCCGTAGAATACCTCAAACGGCTGGATTTCCTCAGTCCGCGCACCTCTTTGGCGCACTGTGTCTGGCTCAACGAAAGCGACACCCAGCTTCTCGCTGTGACCAAATCCACCGTCGTCCACAACCCCCTCAGCAACCTACGCTTGGGCAGCGGCATTGCGCCAATCCTGAAATATCGGCAGGCGGGCGTGAATGTGGCGATCGGCTGCGACGGTTCCGCCAGCAACGACTCTCAGGATTTGCTAGAAGCCATCAAGATCGGCTCCATCTTGCACAACGTCACCGATTTTGAGTACCGCAACTGGATCTCGCCGCGCCAGGCTGTGAAAATGGCCGCTCTTGGCGGCGCAACGGGCTTGGGAATGCAAGACGAAATCGGCTCTCTGGAAGTCGGCAAGCAGGCCGATCTGGTGCTGTATGACCTCACTAGCCTGTCGCTGCTGCCCCGCACTGACCCCATCGGGCTGCTGGTGCTAGGTCGCCCGGTGCAGGTGGTGTCTAGCGCCTGGGTCGCGGGTCGCCAGGTGATCGCCGACGGCAACCTGACCACGGTTGACGTGAATCATCTCCGCCAGGAACTCTTCGCCCGCAGCCAATGGGAGTTCGATCACGATTCACCTACGCTAGAGGCGCTAGAGACGCGGTATCGGCGTGTGATGGGGTTAGGAGAGTAGCGGAGTGATGGAGTGATGGAGTAACGGAGTGATGGAGTAACGGAGTGATGGAGTAACGGAGTGATGGAGTAACGGAGTATGGCGATCAC
>RFIF01000533.1 GCA_003695655.1 Cyanobacteria bacterium J069 | reverse complement strand
GCCCACCGATCGCTTTGTGTTCGAGGGCTTTTTGCCTGCCAAGGGGAAAGAGCGGCGCGATCGCCTGGATGCGCTGCAAGCCGAATCGCGGACGCTGGTGTTTTACGAATCGCCCCATCGCCTGCGGCAAACCCTGGCCGACTTTGCCAATACCTTTGGCGGCGATCGCGCTATCGTGCTGGCGCGCGAGCTGACCAAGCTCCACGAAGAATTTTGGCGCGGCACGGTGCAGGCGGCGATCGCCCACTACGAAACCCGCGACCCCCAGGGCGAATACACCGTGCTGCTGGCCGGCGGCACGGCTGTCCCGGTAATCCTGTCGGAATCTGCCCTCAAGTCCGAACTTGCCGCCCTGATCCAGCAAGGCCTGTCACGCTCCCAGGCCAGCCGCCAGCTTGCCCAGCAGACCCAGCTCCCCCGCCGCGATCTTTACCAGCTTGCCCTCAGCCTTGCCGGGGGGCAGGAGTCAGGGGTTAGGGATCAGGGGTCAGGGGTCAGAGAGAGCCTGAAACCTGAAACCTGACCCCTAACCCCTAATCTCTCTAGTCTTCCAGTGCGGCTAGCAGGGCCTCGCCCATCGCCTGACAGCCCACCAGCGTTGCGCCATCGGAGAGAATATCGCCAGTGCGGTAGCCCTGGTCAAGCACTTTGAGGACGGCGCGTTCGAGGCGATCGCCCGCTTCCGGTTCATTTAGCCCATAGCGCAGCATCATGGCAGCGCTCAGCACCTGCGCCAGCGGATTGGCTTTGTCCTGCCCGGCGATGTCGGGGGCGGAGCCGTGGACGGGTTCAAACAGGCCGGGGCCAGAGGAACCGAGGCTGGCGGAGGGCAACATGCCGATGCTGCCCGTCAGCATGGCCGCCGCGTCAGAGAGAATATCGCCAAACAGGTTGCCCGTGACGATCGTGTCGAACTGCTTGGGATTGCGCAAAAGCTGCATGGCGGCGTTGTCCACATACATGTGGGTCAGCTCCACATCGGGATAGTCGGCCGCCAGCTTAGTGATGGAGTCGCGCCACAGTTGCGACACCTCCAGCACGTTGGATTTGTCCACGGAGCAGAGTTTTTTGCGGCGCTTGCGGGCGGCTTCAAAGGCAACGCGCCCGATCCGCTCCACTTCCGACTCGCTGTAGACCATTGTGTTGACGCCGCGCCGTTCGCCCGTTTCGCTGGTGAAGATGCCACGCGGCTGCCCAAAGTAGATGCCGCCCGTCAGCTCGCGCACCACCATAATGTCCACACCGTCTACCACCTCGCGCTTGAGGCTAGAAGCATCGACCAACTGCGGCAGAATGCTGGCAGGGCGCAGGTTGGCGAAGAGTTGCAGCCCCGCCCGCAGCCCCAGCAAGCCCCGTTCGGGTCGCTGGTCGTTGGGCAGGGTGTCCCACTTGTAGCCGCCGATCGCCGCCAACAGCACCGCGTCGCTGTTTTTGCATAGTTCCAGCGTGTCGGCTGGCAGCGGGCTACCCGTCGCGTCGATCGCCGCCCCGCCCAGCAGCGCCTCCTGAAACTCGAAGCTGAAATCTAACTGCTGCCCCACTTTTTTAAGTAGATCGACGGCAACCGCGATGATTTCGGGGCCGATGCCGTCGCCAGGGAGCAGGGTGATGCGATAGGTTTTGGTCATAGCTTTTTAGGGATCAGGAGTCAGGTTTCAGGGGTTAGGGAGCTTGCTGAGCGTTGGATGGGGATGCTCAGCGATCGCCTATTCTACCGCTGAAGGGGGACTGGATTCACCTAGAGGCGACGTTTGAGGACGAGCAGGGAGAGGCTGTCGAGCACGTTTTCCTGGCCCATATGCTGGCGCACGTCTTGAATCACAGCCCGACGAATGGCGATCGCGGGTTCTGCCCAACATTGCCCGATAACTTTATATAGGCGCTCTAAACCATACATCACGCTGTTGGCATCGAGGGCACCAGGCAGGCTGCTGGTGTAGAGCAAAATGCCGTCGCCGGGTTGCAACTCGACCGAAGCCCGCTTGGTGAAGGCGGTGATGTCGAACTCTAGCCCCAGCGGCAAGATCAGATCCGTCATGCTGACCCGCTCCACCCGCCCCGACGCCCGCACCACCACCAGGTCTTCGTGCTGCCCGCTGATGCTGAGGCTGCCGTTGAGATAGTTGACCACGGCCAGCGTCAGCCGCTGCTGGGTGCTCAGCCGCTCGATATTTTTATAAAGCGTGCGGTTTAGCGTCTGCAAAAAGCGCACCGAGTTGCGTTCTCGCAGTTCTGCCAGCGTCCGCACGGCCGTCTGCACCATCAGCATCAGCACGCCGCTCTCCAACCCGCGCCCGCCGACGATGCCAATGCTCAGTGTAATGATGCCGTCTGTTTCGAGCACGTCGAAATAGTCCGTGCTGTCTTCGTCGGCCAGGTCGGTAAAGGCAGACACATCAAGGCTGGGAATGGCGCTGAGATCCTCCGCTGAGGGCAGGATCATGTCTTGAATTTGGCGGACGACATTGAGTTCGGCAGCCATGCGCAGGTTTTCGTCCTTGAGGCGCTGGTTCAGATCGGAAATTTCGGCATTGGCCTGGGCCAGTTGGGCGGTGCGCCGCTGCACCCGGTCTTCGAGGGAGTGGTTGGCATCCCGGAGGGCTTGTTTGGACTGATCGTTCTGATGCAGCACGGCGCAGAGTAGCAGCGTGGTGAGGGCGATCGCCGCAATGCAGGACTGGAGCAGCAGCAGCGACTCATTCAGCGAGGGGCGGGCAAAGGAACCCTTGCCCTGAGCCGTGCTGACTACGGCCAGCAGCGACAGCAGCACCATCAGCAGCGTCGCCCCCGGCGACCGAAACCGAAACGCCGCCCACACAATCACCGGAATCAGCAGATATTCCACTGGGTAGTCGCCCGTGAGCGCAGTTTCGCTGATCACGACCACCAGCGCCATGATCGCCGCCGCCTCGGGCCAGCGCTGCCGCATGGCCGTCTGAAACGGCGGAATATCGCGACTCCAGGCCACCAGCAGCGGCGCCACCAGCAAAATACCAAAGGCATCGCTCAGCCACCAGGTAATAAACACCTGCGGGTAGGTCCCCCAGGGCGCTTTGCCAAACGCGCAGACCAGCGCCGCACAGAGCATCCCAATCGGCAGATGGCTCAAAAAACTGACCAAAATAAAGCGCACCACATCGGCCGGCGAATCGAGCAGGGAGCGCTCTTGGGTGAGGCGATCGCTCCATACCGCCGCCAGCACCTTGCCCAGCGTGGCAATTAGCGTCACGGCGATCGCCAGCATCAGGTTTTCTAGCCCCAGCCAGCCCTTAAACAGAATGAATTCCAGTACCAAAATGCTGGCAAAGACGCCTAGCCATAGCTCCACGCCAAAGGCCAGCATCGCCCCTACCGCCACCCCGCCAGCAAACCACACGGGCGTCGAAGCTGCTTCGGGCAGCGTGGCATAAGCAAACGAAAACTGCGCGGCGGCATAGTAGGCGATCGCCACAGCCACCTGCTTCCAAGACCGAGCAAGATCGAACACTTCAAATCGGAGAGGGCGGGGGGAAATCACCGATGAGCGTGAGATAGAAACGAATCTGTCGAACCAGCCTGAAGGTGAGATTTAGCCTGAAGGCGAGATCGCCACCAGCCACACCAAACCAGCGGCAGCAGGCGACCGTCAGGCTTATGCACTGAGTACCGCTGCGATCTTCAACGACGAAAGCAAGCTACGGAACCAGGCAGTGTTTTCAACCCTTCTTCCAACCCTGTTTCAACCCTTTGAGGTCGTTGAGTTGACCAGTGACAATCCCCCTTAAATCCCCTTGGAAAAAGGGAACTTTCAGAGTTGCTCGGCTCAGTTCTCCACAAAGGTCAGTTCCCCACAAGGGGGCTAGGAGGGCGAAGGGCTTTAGAACACCCCCCAGAGCATTTCAGAAGATCGGGTTAATGATTGAACAATACCCCAGGAGGGGAATTTAAATCTGCTTAACTGTGAGCTTTTTTGCAAAGAAACGGCTCATTTTTCTAAAGAATTGACTCTAGAGTCAACTCTCTTGGGGCTAACCGCATAAGTCCAGTCGCATAAAAGGCATAAAAGACTGTCTGATGATTCCGGCTCACAATTCCCTAGCTATTCTAAGATTGAGTACAGATCTGGCGGATACGCCGCTTTCCAAGCCTTCCCACGCGCTCTCGCTATCTTCATGGACTCGCCGTCTTCCCCTGCCCTGCCCGCCTCTGCCAGCGATCGCCCCGCTGTCGTGCTCACCTCCCATTTGCGCAAGGTCTATCGCACGGGCTTCTGGCTCAATCAAAAAATCCCCACGCTCAAGGACTGCTCCCTACAAATCCTGGAGGGTGAAACCTTTGGGCTGCTGGGGCAAAATGGCGCAGGCAAGACGACGCTGCTAAAGATCCTGCTGGGCATTATCCGACCCACGGCGGGGCGGGGGCTGCTGCTGGGCAAACCCCTGGGCGATCGCACGGTGAAACAGCGGGTCGGCTATCTGCCCGAAAATCCCTATTTCTACGACTACCTGACCGGGCGCGAGTTTTTGCAATATGCCGCCGGGCTGTTCCAGATTCCCGCTGACGTGCAGCGCCAGCGCATCCCGGAGCTGATCGACCTGGTGGGGCTGTCGCGGGCCGCCGCCGAGAAAAAGCAGCTCCGGCAATATTCCAAAGGCATGTTGCAGCGCGTTGGCATGGCTCAGGCGCTGGTCAACAATCCCGAAGTGGTGTTTTTGGACGAGCCAATGTCGGGGCTAGACCCGCTGGGTCGCTATCAGATCCGCGAAATCATCCAGCTCCTCAAAGACCAGGGCAAGACGATTTTTTTCAATAGCCATGTCCTGTCAGATGTGGAGAAGGTGTGCGATCGCGTGGCGATCCTGGCGCAGGGCGAGCTGATTGCGATTGGCACGCTGACGGAACTGTTGGGCAGCGCCAATCGCTATTTTGTCAAAGTTAGCGGCAGCACGCCCGCCGTGCTTCAGCAGTGGATTCCCGATTTGGAATTCAAAGAAGGGCTGTGGCAGGGACACCTCCAGGGACACCCACAAGACTTTATCGCCAGCCTGGAGCTGATGAGCGGGCAGTTGGTAAGCATGAACCTGGCCCGGCGATCGCTCGAAGAGTTTTTTGTGGAGCAGGTGAGCGATCGCAACTAGCCCAGCGGTTAACCCAGCAATCAAGCACTCACCAAATTGTCTAGCGTCACCGTCAAGAAGCCGTGCTTCAGCACTTCGGCTGGCTGAGAAGTAGACTGAACCGCCATCAGCCGCGCAATCACGCCTGTCCAGCCTGTCTGATGACTCGCGCCGATGCCTGCGCCGTTGTCGCCGTGAAAATATTCGTAGAACAAAATCAGGTCGCGCCAGTGTGGGTCATTCTGAAATACTGCGGTCTGGCCATAGACCGGGCGCTCTCCCTGCTCGTTGCGCAGAAAGATGCGACTGAGGCGCAGATCGATTTCGTTGGCAATTTCCCACAGCGTCAGCCAGTTGCCCGACCCGGTGGGGCATTCCGCCTTAAAATCGTCGCCATAGTAGGAATACATCTTGCGGAGCGATTGAGTAATTAGAGAATTCACCGGCATCCAGATGGGGCCGCGCCAGTTGGAATTGCCGCCAAACAGGCTAGTAGACGACTCCGCTGGCTCGTAGTCTACGCGATAGGGCGTGCTGCCCACGTTGAAAATGTAGGGATGGTCTTTGTGGTAGCGAGACAGGGCGCGAATGCCGTAATCGCTGAGAAACTCCGATTCATCCAGCATTTTTTGCAGGATACGGCGCAGTTTGTCTTCATTCACCGGAGACAGCAGATGGCGGCGATCCACGCCAGGTTTGCGCGGATCGCTGAGGTTGTCTAGATGCTTGGCATATTCCTGGTTGAACCGCATGACATGGGCTGCAAACAGGGGGAGTTTTTTGAGGATGTCTTCGGTAAAAACGGCAGAAGCGAATAGAGGAATCAGCCCCACCATCGATCGCACTTTGATGCGAGTAGCATAGCCGCTGGGAAACCGCAGCACGTCATAATAAAACCCGTCTTCGTCGTCCCACAGCTCATCGTCATTGAGTCCGATGCGATCCATCGAGCCAGCGATATACATAAAATGCTCGTAGAACTTGCAGGCTAGCTCTTCATAGACAAGATTTTCGGTCGCCAATTCCAGGGCGATCGCCAGCATATCGAGGCAGAACATCGCCATCCAGCCCGTGCCGTCGGCCTGCTCTAGCATTCCGCCCGTGGGCAGGGGGGCGCTGCGATCAAACACGCCGATATTATCCAGCCCCAAAAAGCCGCCTTCAAACACGTTGTTACCGAGCGTATCTTTGCGGTTGACCCACCAGGTAAAGTTCATCAGCAGCTTGTGGAACATGCTTTCCAGAAACGGGCGATCGCCCCTGCCGTGATTCCGCGACTTGTCGATCAGGTAGATCTGCCAGGTCGCCGTACAGTGGACGGGCGGATTTACGTCGCTAAAGTTCCACTCATAAGCAGGAATTTGGCCATTGGGATGCAGATACACCTGATTGGTCATCAGCCGCAGTTGGTCTTTGGCAAACTCCATGTCTACCTCTGCCAACACCAGCGTATGGAACGCTAGATCCCATGCAGCAAACCAGGGATATTCCCACTTATCGGGCATGGATAAGATATCGGCGCTCTCCAGGTGAAACCATTCCTGGTTTCGCAGCGGCACTCGTTTTGCACAGTCAGGCGGCAAGATTTCGTCATGCAGCCAGTCACGCACGGGGTAATAATAATACTGCTTTGTCCAGAGCATTCCGGCGAACGCCTGCCGCATGATGTTGCGCTGGTCATCTGACATAGATGCGGGAATAATCTTGGCATAGAACTCGTCTGCTTCGGTGATGCGGGTTTGCATCAGTTCGTCAAACGCTGGGCCAAACCCCGGCGAGGCAGGTGCTAGCGAGCGATCGCTCAACTTGAGTTGGATCACCTCTCTTCCGCCGGCTGGCACTGTCAGCGCATAGTCAAAGGCCGACTTGGTGCCTGTTTTAGCCGGGTTTACTGCCCCAGTTTCGCCAGCAATTACATAGCGATGAAAGGCGTCCTTGACATAGGGCGATCGGTTGGGCTGCTCGAAAAGCCGCTCCTGGTTCGTCTCATTCTCAGTAAACAGGGCAAGCGTGGGGCGATCGCAATACAGGTAGCGCGTTCCCAGGTCTGGATGCACAGCGGCGATCGCCTGCTCATGCAGTTGATACATCTGGGGCTTGGGCGGCGGATCGGGAAACCAGTCCTAGGTGTTGCGAAACCACAGCATTGGCAGCACATGCAGCCCCGCCGCTTCGGGGCCACGGTTGTAGATCGTAATGGTGATCAACAGCTCATCGGGCGACTCCTTGGCATACTCCACAAACACGTCAAAATAGCGATTTTCGTGGAATACGCCCGTGTCGATCAGCTCATATTCCATCTCCAGGCGGCTGCGATAGCGGTTGGTATTCACCAAGTCTGCGTAGGGAAAGGCCGCCTGCGGATATTTGTAGAGAAACTTCATGTACGAATGCGTTGGCGTGCTGTCGAGATAGAAGTAATACTCCTTCGCGTCTTCGCCATGATTGCCTTCGCTATTGGTCAGCCCAAACAGCCGCTCTTTTAGAATGGCGTCGTTACCATTCCACAGCGCCAGCCCAAAGCAAACCTGCTGCTGGTCGTCGGAAATGCCCCCCAGCCCGTCTTCGCCCCAGCGGTAGGCGCGCGATCGCGCCTGATCATGGCTGAAATAGCCCCAGGCATCGCCCGTCTGGCTATAGTCTTCGCGAACCGTGCCCCACTGCCGCTCACTCAGATACGGCCCCCATTTTTTCCAGGCAGCGGTTTTTGCTTTTGCGGCCTCTAGCCGTTCCGTTTCTGTCTGAGAAGAGTTGGATGCCATACCGCTAGTCAGACTCCTGATTGAGACTCCTGATCGGGAAAACTTGCCACGAACCCTGTCACGAACCTGCATTTGAGTAGTGACTATATCGCATCCTTCGCCTGAAGAGAAATATTGCCTGACACCAAGCGCCAAAATTTCAGGGGCCCGTTTGCTGGCAACCTGCGCCTAAAACCGGTTCAAAAAATATGACGTTTGCCCCCTACTTCTGCCCACAAATATTAGGGTGGTATACAGCTAGACTCCGCCATTAGCCACGATGGTTTATCTGTACAAGGTGGCCAGTTAACAAATTGGCGGATTAGCAGTTGGGCGGTGGCATTGCCTTTCTTCCAGAGAATCGCCCAGCCATCGGCAAAAACAGACTGCCTTCCTGGCGCACTTCCCTCGCGCCAGATCATTGACAAGCTTTGGGATAATAGACACCCCGGACGAGGTTTTTATGGTTTCTACAACAGAAAAATTAATCCACTACCCAATGGTGATTGGGGATGAACTGGTGGGCAGCGGCAGTCAGGACTTGATCAATCCTGCCACGGGTGAAGTGTTTGCCACGGTGGCGATGGGCAGCACGGCTGATGTCGATCGGGCAGTGGCGGCGGCGAAAGCGGCCCAGCCAGGCTGGGCGGCCCTTGCTATCCG
>RFIF01000532.1 GCA_003695655.1 Cyanobacteria bacterium J069 | reverse complement strand
GCTGGAAGGAATTTGCCGAAAACGTTTCGCCACACCAGGGGCAGCGCTCCAGGGGAATCGGCGACGGCTTACTTTTGCTGTCTCGCTTAAAGGTCAGCGTGCGTTCGCGGGCAGAATGCTCATCGCGATCGCCCCGTTTGCCCATCTTGTTTGGCGTGGCGCTGGAACCCACCCACAGCCCAATTTCAAAGGGCCAGTCTCCCAGCTTGGCGGGATCTTTTTGCCGCTCTAGCTCTAGGGCGCAGATCAGGCGGGCCGCCCGCTCTAGCTGGTCGAGGGTGAGCAGGCGCAGAGTATAGCGCATCAGCACGCTCAGCCCCGCCGACTGGATGCCTGGATGCTGGAGGCGACGCAGCACCAGGGTAAAGGCCGCCAGCCCCAAATAGGCTTCCGTTTTGCCGCCGCCCGTGGGGAAAAACAGCAGGTCTACAATGCCGCGATCGCCATGCTCCGGCTGGGCAATGCCCGCCAAATTCACCAAGATAAACGCAAGCTGGAACGGTCGCCAGGACGGCGGCTCAAACGAGGCGGGCGGTTGGCCCCGCTCCTGGCTGAGCTGGCGACGGCGGGCGATCGCCACGGCTCGGTTGGCCAGGCGAAAGGCTTCTAGCACCTGCGGATCGTCCAGCGCGGCGAGGCCGGTGGTCAGGCGATCGCAGGCCCGTCCTGCCTGATGCAGCAACTCATCGGCAATCCGCTGCGCCTGTGGCGGCGAGATCGGCGTCTCTCGCTGCGCCGCAATCCAGGTGCGATACTCCGTCACCATTGGGCCGAGCATCTGCCGAATTTGTTCGGCACTTTCGGCCGCAGCTAGAGCTTCCATGCCAAGCTGCACATTGGGAATGTTTCCAGGCTCGACCCTCGGCACATTGGCGGTGGGAATCCAGGTGGTGCAAACCTGTGTCACGCCCTCATCCCCGGTGGGAGAGGGGTCGGGGGTGAGGGCAGACACGTTGTGCCCCACCGCATACTCATAATCATGGCGATATTGCAGGCTGGCGATCGCCTCGTCCCAGTCGTTGCTGTCCATGCCGCGCAGGTCGGGGCGCGGCACGAAGCCTTCGGCGCAGGTCAGGTGCAGGCAGGTCTGAAAGGCAAAGCAGGTGTCTTTTTCGCTAGGGGGCTGCTTGCGATAGTTCACCAGAAACACCGACACGGAGCGGGTTCCCGGCTGAAACCGGGGATCGCGCAGCGGGCGACAGTTTACCACCAGCCTCAGTCCGCTGCCACCGGGAAGGTCGATCTCAAAGGAATCGGCATTGGGCGACAGGTCAAAGGACAGCTCCGCAGACTGGGGAATGCGTCGCCAGCCCTGGGGCTTTTTGTCCTGTTTTTTGTCTGGCTGGCTGTCCTGATTTTGCGGATCTGGAGTGGTTTCGTCGGGATCTGGCGGCTCGGCGACTGCGCCCTCTAGCTCCACGGCTACATAGTCGCCCCAGGTGGCGATCGCCCTCAGTGCTCGCGTTTCCGGTGGCACCAGCACGCTCAGCCCCATCGACGCCGGAAACAGCGCCTTGCGGGCGGGCCCAGCTTCGGGCGTTTGGCTGTCTTCGCCCGCTGCGCCCGTGCCCAGTTCTTCTAGCTCATCGTCGCCCATGTCGTCCGATCGCGCTTCGGGCTTTGCGCCAAAGGGAGCCAGAAACCCGGTGAGATACCACTTGGAGGGCGGCTGCGTGAGGATTTCTTCGGCATGGTCAACGTCGTGGGGCGGCGGGCCAACCAGGTCAAGCTGAAGGGCATCAATGAGCGTGGCACGAACCTCTGCGGAGGTGGTTTGCAGGATCATGAGTCCGGGAGGAATAGGGGGCGGGGAATATCAATTGACTATTAGACAGAATGCCCTGAAAGCCTGAAAAAGAGACGAAGAAACCTAAGAGGATGTTTGAAAAGTCCTACTTAGGACTTACGCAGTTGGATGATTTTTCGCGGGCGCAGCCCGCGAAAAATCATCCAGAATCTATAAAACTCGTTTCAACTGCGTAAGTCCTGCTACTGTTTGTAGCAAAGCGTGCAAGATCCCCCTAAATCCCCGCGCTGACGCGCCGCTACGCTAGAAAAAAGGGGGATTTTAAGGCGGTTTCCCCTCTTTTTAAGGGGGGCTAGGGGGGATCTCTGAGTGCTTAACATTACAGGCGATACCTTTTCAAACACCTTCTAAGGTAAATTGATGACGCGCCCTAGCCATCCAGGGAAACGTCCTCATAGAGGAGATCGATGGGAAATTCAAATCCCACACTTTCCAAGGGGATGACATCGGCGGACTGGTAAGCCGTGTAGAGCCATAAACGGCCTTCCCCTCGGCGGTAAACCTCCACACTAATTTGTGTGGAACTGATCAAAACATATTCTTGCAAGCTGGGCAGAGAACGGTATTCTCGGAACTTGTCGCCTCGATCCAGTGCTTCTGTGCCGGGAGAAAGCACTTCGATGATGAGCTTAGGGTATTGAAGCGCAGTGAGGGCGGTGCGATCGCGCTCATCACAACTCACTACCAGGTCGGGGTAACGGTAGATGGATGGGGAGACATTAACTTTGGCATCGGCGATGTTGATGCGACAGCCCTGAGCGCGAATGTGGGGACGCAGAGCCGTAAGCAGGTTGATCGCAATATCGTTGTGCGGCAGAGTGCCACCCGTCATTGCAAAAACTTTGCCACTCACAAATTCATAGCGGAGTTCCTGCTGGGGTTCCCACTCCAGGTAGGCTTCGATGGTCATGCTTGGGAAATGGGGGATGGCAATCATGATCCAGTATTTCTATCAAATTTTAGTCGGGCGCTAGGCGATCGCATATCCCGTATGTTCGCGCACATGGGGCGGGTGAAAGGCAAGCAAGTTTTGAGTATCGTCGCTCCAATGCTTCATGGGTTTCCTGGCTTCTCCTGAATCGCCTGAATGGCTATTTTGAGAGGTCGCAAGTCAGTTTGAGTGATATCCCAAAGAATTTGAGGATCAACGCGAAAGTATTCATGAACGAGCAGATTTCTTAATCCAATGATTTGTATCCAGGGAATTTCTGGGTGTTGTGTCTTTAGGTCAGCAGATAGACTATTGGCGGCTTCTCCAATCATTTGTAGATGATAGGCAACCCACACCTGAATCAGCTCTTGCTCGTCAAAAGCAGATCGCTCTTGTTTGACATAGCGCTCAATGGCAGCGATCGCACTCAAAATATCTTGCAATCGTTCGTTGTCTCGTCTCACAAAACCACTGCCTCATCTAACACCCGTTCTCTAATTTGGGGTTTGAGCATGGCTGGGGTTGCAACATCAACCTTTCGCTGCAATAAGGTTTCCAGGTCTTGCAGAAGCCCCACCGGAAACCAGGGACTTCGCTTTGCCGGATCATAATCAACTAAAAAATCAATATCGCTCTCTGCGTTGTCTGTGCCACGGGCAACGGAGCCAAAGACGCGGACATTATAGGCTCCATGTTTGGCAGCGATCGCCAAAATTTGCGATCGCTGGGTTTGTAGTAATTCGCTCAGGCTCGATTGGGTAAATTCGCTCATGGATCAACCACCTTGGTGAATCACATTCGGTTTAGAAAAACGACCTGTAGTATTTCTGCAAAGCTGATTTCTATCAAATTTTAGTCGGGCGCTAGGCGATCGCATATCCCGTGTGTTCGCGCACATGGGGCGGGTGAAAGGCAAGGACAATGTGGTCTTTGGGCACCCCTGCGGCAACCAGTTCATCGGTAATGCCGTGATCGAGTCCGTCGTGATGAAGCCAGATTTTGTTGTTACGGATTTCGGCATCGAAAATCAGGGCATGAATTCGTCTGTCATCGATCCATCCTTCATCAATGACCAGATAGCGCGTCTGGTCATCGCTTACAATTAATTTGCTAATCGTGCCTCTGGGGTTGCGATTGAAGAATTCACAATATTCCTCCAGGACGCGATGTAGGATTTTGCGGTCGTGTTCTAGAGCGGTGAGGGTATCCATTGGACTATTTTCTCCTGAACTTCGTTAAAAACTAAAAGGTTCAGATGACGGCTTTCAAGTACGATTTGCACAATCTCTTCTTGAAAAAAGCCAGTGTAAATCGTGTTACGAATTGCCAACGAATTGCCAAGTAGAGTATGCGATCGGGGTATTGGGTTCGTATCAGGTCTTCATAGAGCAGATATTGACCCAGGGCTTGCTCCAAATCGCTAACAGGGGATGCACTAATGAAGCTTTTCACCTCTACTGCAATTTTCTGATTTGCTCGCTCAGCAATCAGCAGCTTTTCGGCTCCCAGATCAATAACGAGGTCGCGCTTTCCTACTTTTAAGGGCAAGTTATCGGTGACTACCCACCCGTCCTTAAATTAGGGCAATTAGGGCGGTTTTTACGGTGTCGTGGTAGAGGTCTTTGGCAGGCATAGCTTCAGGTTAGAACAGGTCAAGCTGTTCTTGTTCGGGAGGAATCAGGTCGAGTTGTTTTTGGGCAGAGGGAAGTTTGGAGTCGGCGGTGACGGGTTTGGCGGGTTCTTTTCGGCGTTTGGTTTTGCCGCCCAGTTTCTCTGCCTCTGCCCGTTCCTGGTTGAGTTTTAGCAGGCGGGCGAGGACTTCATCGTGGACTGCTTCGGGCCAGCGATAGCGCCAGGGTTTCTTGCGTCCTCTTCTCCCCTCGCCCTTGATGGGAGAGGGGTCGGGGGTGAGGGTGTCTTCGTCTTCGTAGTCGAGCCGGAATTCGCAGGTGGTGGGGATGTCTGTCCAACCGTAGGCATCGAGGACGGCGCGATCCATTTGGGCATGGAGGTCGCGCAGGCGCAGGATGTCGGGATTCGTCTCGTCGGGGTCGTGGAAGCGGTTGTAGGTGGCGGTGAGTCCTTCGTTGTGGCGGATCATCAGATCGGCGCGGAATTCGTAGTAGGTTTTGCCTGCGGCTTGCAACGAGTTGCCGCTATCGCGAACGAGGGTGGGGTTGGTTTCCCAGTTAGGAGGAAAGGGGAAGGTTTCAAAGCAGTCGGAGGAAGTGTAACGAAGTCGATCTTCTAGAGATGAACCGAAGAATCGTGCCCAAATTTCGTGAATGCTAGATTGCACAATGCTGAAAGTTGCATAATCTTCTGCAACCACAATCTTGAGAGTATGTGCAAAAACACAATTGGCTGGTAAAAAAGCAAATGCAAAACGAGCAGTGACTTCGGGAATGACTAACACTCGATCGCACTGGGCGATCGCCCTAAACAAAGCCGGTGTAGTCTCCCCAAATCGCCACCAATACCGCGCTCGAATCTCTCGTTTTTGCGCTAATCTCGAAGGCTTCACTTTCTCTTCAACGATCGCCATCAAGTCAGGATATTGGCGCGCTTCTGCCTCACTCATTTCGCCAAAATTAATCACATAGCGATGATGCGAGTGTGTCGGGCTGCTGTTCACCTCTTCGCCGCCAATGTATGGAAAAATCCGCTCCGCATTGCGCGGGTCTTTTTCGATCAGGCGGTGCATTTCGGCGATGGGCGTTGCGTCTGGGTTTGTGTCGTCAAAGGTAAAGCCCATGCCCAACACAATGCTGCCCTGAAAGCTTTTGTTGGCATTGGCCAGCAACGTTGCCGGGTCGTCATTGCCGCCCTGGTCAAACAAAAATGCGGTAATTTTTTCGACGGGCTTGCCATCCAAAATAATGGGTGGAATGTAAGACATGGTTAATCAACCTCATCTGCCTGTTGAAGCGCAAAATCAACAACTGTTTGATTTAGGCGAATATTGTGAGCTTGCATATTGGCGATCGCTTGTTTAACCGAGAATGATGGATTTTGCCGTTTGAACTTCAGCAAGATACCAATAGAACCTGTTAAGGAAAGTCCACTTAACCGAGCAATTCTTCTTCCGGCTGCTTCATCAATACAAACCGTGGCGATCGCCTCGTCGAGTGCCAGTTGAATCACTGAAGCCTCTCCCAAATCTAAAGAATTCAGCAACAGTGGAGAAATAGAGAGGAGCGCAGGTTGTTTATCAAGCCAAGCTGCATTTTGAAACTCAGCAGTTGCAAAATTTTTTTGAGCCGCCTTGCAAAATTTCTTGACAGACCTCAAACGGAACCAGAACGCGCTCATAAAGAGACGGCAATGGTTCTAAATTGCCCCATGCTGCAACCAAAGCAACGAGAGGGGAGGTATTGATAACAATGCGATCGGGGTCAGGCATTTTCTAAATCAGACAAGAGTTCTGCTTCCGTCAAATCAATCATCGGCACATCATAATCATTCAGCTTGAGCAAAAATGTGACCCGATCCACGCCAATTAGGGCAGATGCCATCCCAGAGGATAGCCGTTTCATCTCAAACAGCTTGACAGACATTGCCCATTTCGCCTCCTGCTCAAACTGCTCTCTTGTCCGTCCTAACGCATCTGGAAATGTCTCTGGATAGGCGATCGTAAATTGCAATGACATGATTAATCGTCTCCTATTCCTCAGATTTGCAGGATGCGTTAGCGCTAGCGTAATGTATCAAAGCCTTACAGAGTGGTGCGTTACGGCTGCGCCTAACAGCACCCTACAGCCTACTTGGATGATTCATGGGCGCGCATACTCCCGGATGGTAAAAACAGGTTGACTAGAGCCGCGTTGATTTTGTTGTAGAACCCTCAGTAAGCGATTCTGCAAGGTTTCTTGGGTGGAGAGGTAGTGGTGAAGCGCCTCTTCGAGTCCCTCAAGATCCTTGTCATCTTTGCAAACTACGATGCCGCGATGCGCTGCCCCACTGCGGTGCAACAACAGAAAATCATCCCGATTCAGCGTGATGACGGCTCGGTTGTCTGCTGTGGCTGAGGTCAACACCTGCTCATCTGGAATTCCTTGATTGGCATTACCCGCCTCATAGGACGTTAAAACATCGTGCCCCAGCCGTCGTAATGTTGTGACCAACTCGGCAGGTAGGTTTTCGTTGGCATAGAACCTAAACCTCATCCCAAGCCTCCTCACTGTGGTGAGAGGTAATGAGAGCGTCAATTTCCTCTGTATGAGTCCGGTAGTAAACTCTAGCGGTCAGTAAATCAAAGGACGTTAGGCCAGGAAAGTTCCTCAGGAGTGTCTCCTCATCCATCCCTTGCTGACTGAGAGAAATTAACGTCCACACGGGAATACGAGTCTGCCGAATGCAGGCATAGCCCCCGGCTACCCCCGGCGTTTTTCGTACCGTCTTGAGCACTAGAGACTCGTGGAATAAAGCATAATCCTCCGGGGATAACGCGGCGATCGCCTCCGCTAACGACTCCACCAACTTCGTGTTCATGATGTGTTCTCCCTTGGGCGATCGTCTTGCTTCCAAATATGCACCAGGCTCACCACCGCCGCCGCCAGTAGATTTGTAGTAACGCATCAAAGCCTTACGGAGTGGTGCGTTACTATAGCAATAACAGATTTTGAAATGGCTGAGTGTTTTTCCAGCGGTAAGTGTTGAAATCTCGCTGATCGACTGAGAAAATGCGTCCGTGTCCTAAATTCTCAGCCAGAATTACTAGAGAAGCATCTGCCAAGTCCATTGGCAAGCTGGCATATTGCTGCATGAGTTCCCCAATTCTCAAACTAGAATCAGGCGATAAATCAAAAACACTAAAAAGCTGGTGGTAGTAATTATTGATAAATGTAATTTGTGCCTGCACTCCTTTACGGGCGAGTAATAGATAACAAGTTTCAGTCATGACAGGCCAGGTTGTAATGAGAGGCTCATCATGGGCTTGAAAAGCTTGTTTTGCTGCTTCGTGATACCGATCTTTTGCATCAGCAAGCGCCAGCCAAAAACCCGTATCAACGATGATCATATTTTGTATTCCATTCCTCTGAAAGCACTTGCTTATAGGTTGTAGAAAGATTTTCCTCTACAGATACACAGCCAATGAATCCGCTTGCTTTGAATTTCTGATAGGGACTGCCCTCAGAGTTTGTCTGCGGCCGATCGACCTGTAAGTAACGTTTCTTCAAGATTTCAATAAAATCCATCAGCAGCAGTTGCGCTTCTTCAGGCAAGGCTTGAATATCTTGTTGCATCTGTTCCAGGCTAGACACTATGACTCACCTCCGACCCTTGTGTTCTCGCAGGCAACCGTTCCAATTTTCATAATATGCACCACGCTCACCACCACCGCCGCCAGTCCCGGCCATTTGTAGCGCCGCGTGGCGTTGTAGATCATGCCGCCATTGTTGCAAATAAACCGGAGTCCCGTGCTGCGGGTGTCGCCTTGGGCGATCGTGTTGGTGGCGATGAGGCCCAGCGTGCCGCCCGTGCGGAGTAGCGTAAAGGCTCGGCGGAAAAAGTGCGCCACCAGATCTGCGTTGCCGTGCGATTCGGGATGCACGATTTTGAGCCAGTCGAGATAGCCGTCGGGGTGGGCGTTGATGGTGGTGTTTTTGCCGGCAAACGGCGGATTGCCCACGATCGCATCAAATCCGGGATTGGCTCTGGCAAACACTTCGGGAAATTCCATCTCCCAGTTGAACGGGACAACGGCTTTTGACCCGGTGGTGAGCGGCGTGGCGATCGCCCGCATCTCCGATTCCGCCACTAGCCCCGCTTCGTAGCCAATCAGCTTGCCGCCAAAGTCTTGCCGATAGGTTTGCCGCTGTTTGGCATTTGCGCCTGCAAAAAAAGCGGCCACAGCCACGGTTGCCGTCAGTCGAACTGGCTCTAGCGTCCGGTTTACCTCCTGCAACAGCGCCTGCTTGGCGGCGGCATCTTGATCAGATCGCGTGTCGGAGGTCTGAATCTGCTGGCGATCGCCCAGTACCTTCGTCGCTGCCCGCGTCACTGGTTCCAGGTCATCGCCAAGGGACTGTTGATAGGCGGCGCTGGCCCGAAAGCTGCCAATCTCTGCCTGGGTCAGCCCCACCAGCGAGTCGCCCCCCTTCAGCGCATGATCCAAAAAGGTAAACGGCAAATCTTTGGCCAGCGTCACCAGCCACAGCGACAGCCGCGCCAGGTTCACCGCAAACGGGTTTTTGTCTACGCCATACAAACACTGCTGCGCCACCAATCGCCGCGCCACCACCACATCCTCCACCGTCTCCGGCAGATCCGCAGGCTTGCCGTGAGTGTTCCAGGCTTCCACCAGCTTGTCTGCCAACTGCCGACAGGCTTCCACCAAAAATGCCGCAGAACCCATCGCCAGATCACACACCTTCAGATCCAGCAACTGCTCTGGCGTGGGATGTTCCCCTAAATTCTTCAGCACAGGCTCCAGCGTCTTTTCCACGATCGGCTGCGTCAGCTTGCGGGGCGTGTAGTGAGATCCCGATCGCCGCCGTTCTTCTCCCGGCTGCAAAAAGAGACTGCCTGGGGCTAATAAATTCGGCGTGCGGGGTGACACGCGGCGACCAATAGCCGCCGCCACATCCTCGGCGGTTTTTGCCTCTTTCAATTCCTTCAGGGCTGCCCCTTTCAGTTCGCACTCTGCCGATTTGAGAAGATTGGCGCGATCGCTCGGTTTTGTCGCCAGAATCTTGTCTACATCCACCACCACATCTTTAGGACGAACCGCGAGCGATCGCCCCTGAGCAATCTCCACCTCATAGCCCATGATCGCCTCATACACCGAGCCGATCTGCTCCACGTCCAGCGCCCGATAAGACAGCCGCTCCCCATCCAGCATCAGCAGCTTATCCAGCATCCGAAACACCACCCCATCGGCAACGCGGGGGGCCTCAATCTTGCCAAATGTGGCAAAGTGAGAACCGGGCGGGCGACCTTCTAGATAGGGATACTCATCGGGGTCAAATAGCTGCCCATGCCGCGCCGGAAGGTATTCCTCTGTGGGGCCACCGCCGTCATACACCAGCCGAAACAAACTCAGCAGCGCCGCCCACGCCCCATACCGCTGATCCATTGTGTCTGGGTAGTTGCCCGCATCTTCCCGCAGCTTTTCGTACAGCCCCGATACCGCATAGTTCTGCTGATACACCTCATCATCTGGCATTAGCCCCTCATCTTCGGCATACAGCAGAAACACCAGCCGCATGAGGGTAGCGATTAGTCCCCCGTAGATATGCTGTCCACCCTCACCCCCAGACTCCAGACCCTCACCCTCAGTCCCTCTCCCAGAACGGGAGAGGGAAGTAAGAAGGGGAGATAGGATCTTGCCATTCACTGCTGCATCTGCCGCCTGAAATCCTCGCAGCAGTTCCCACAGTGCATCTAAAACCTGCTCTGCCAGCTTGGTTGAAACTTCTGCCTGATAGCTGCGGCTATCCTCCAACAATCGATTCAGTCGCTGATTCTCCGGCACATTAAACAGCCGATCTTCCCCCAGCAGCAGCTCAAGCGCCCCTAAAATCAACCGCCCCGGCACCTCCGTCATCGCCTGGACTGGAAAGGTCAGATGCCCAGAAGACTCCCCTTTTGGTGCATAAACCAGCCGAATCTCGGTGCCATTGACCAACAGTCCGGCATACACGCCCGTTTCCCGCAGCAGCCGCTCAAACTTTGCCTGGAGGCTGGCTTGCCACCCCTGCCCATGTGCAGCGGCCGGGTCGTCTTCATCAAAGGGCAATCCCGGCGCAACTTCCTGAATCAGCAAAACCCATTGCTCGGAATCGGGATCGCGAACCGCATAGGTGGGCTGCAACACTTCGCCATAGCTGGGCAACGCGACGGATAGCTCATTTGATAATTCGGCTTGATTGGATGCGCCGAGAAGATCGCGATCGCGCCACCCCAGCACCTTTTGGGTAAATGCTGGAAAGTTTTCAATCCAGGCAATCTTGTCATCTTTGTGACGGGAAATCGGCTCGGTGGAAACCACCGCCAGCAGCCGCTCTTGCAGCTCCACCAGCCGGCCGCGATCGACCACGGCCTGCGCCTTGACCAGGGCAGGCGGCGACACCACCAAACCCACGGGCTGGAGCAGCCCCAGCCATTCTTTGTGCTTCAAGATGTCAAGATCGGTTGCCATATCTTTAGGCTCATGGAGAAGTGGACGAGAACCACGATTTGCTCAAACCGAGTTCTGGCGGCTTGACTGCGATCGCGCAAGACCTCAACCCAAACGGAGGGGTCCACAAGAAACATAAGTCAGAAACTTTCAGGAACGTTCAGGAGCGACCAGAAATGTCCGGCGGCGCAAACCGATCCGTCCGCAGCATTGCGGGGTCAAAGTCAGGGACAAACTGAATTTGACCGCTCAGCTCTAGTTAATTTCGCTTCTTCTTTGCCATGATCAGCGCTTGCAGCGCCAAATGAAGCAACTCCTTTTTCGTGTGGACATGGGTCAGCCGAAACGCCTCCTCCAGGAGGTCATCATCTAGTTCAACATTGGTTCGCACGGCGGGGTTCCTCCAAATATTCAAAACAGGACTGACGCATTGGAGGGAGCAGCGATTGATGTGTACAAGTTGATGTGTACAAATTGATGTGTACAAGTTGATGTGTACAAATTGATGTGTACAAATTGTATGAAAACGGGTATACCACACATCAGCTTGACACCGGCCACAGGTAAACAATGCCCACAGGCTCAATGCGCTCTGCCTTGACCCGATAGGTTTGCCGAATCCGCTCCGGCTCTTGCAACACTTCTTGCTCTAGCTCCGCCACCCGCACCTGCCAGTGACGGCGATCGCGCTCGATCTGTCGCAATTCCTCTGAGTTGAATAGAGAAAGCTGCCGCGTGTCGTATTGCTGAACCTGTTTGAGAATGCGATCGCGCTGTTCCTCCAGCAGCGTCTTCATTTCGGCGGCTTCCTTTTCGCCCCGCTGTTCTAGCTTGCGCTTGGCCCGTTCCGTTAGCTCCGCCGCTCGCCGCTCCAGGTGGGGGCGCAAATCATCCACATCTCGCGGCGTATGGACTTTCAGCATATCGACCAGCGCAGGCGGCACCTCCCTCAGCCGGGGATGTGCCAAGGAGTCTTCCAAGATTTGCATCACATCCTTTTTCTCGCCTTCGGTTAATGGACGCAATCGCCCGCGCCCTCTGGCTTCTGGGTCGATCCAGTCGGCGGCGACGGTGACGATTTCATCATGCAGCCGAGAAGCGCGATCGCCATACAGCGACAGCCGACCCAAGATCAGCACACGGGGAATCGGGTTATCCGTCCGGCAAACACAGGCGCGGGTCAACTCGTCATACAAAAATCCCTGCGACAGAAACCGGCCCAACAGCCGCTGCACAATGCGATGCTCCAAATGCAGATGCACCACCTGCCCATCCAGCGAACCCGGATCACGAAACACCACCGGGCGAATCGGCGCTTCCTTGCGCCAGTCCCACAGCTTCTGGGTCTTTTGACGGGGGGCGCGCAGCGTGTCGAGCGTCGTGGCCCAAGTGGGGTCGGCACCGGCCTGCTGATCCAGCGCGGGAATGCTCCACTGGCTGCGCTCCTCGTTATCGACAGCGGCGGCGGCATCCAGCGGTTTCAGCGGCGCTGCGCCCATTAGCTCCAGGGAAACCGAGAGGGTATCTCGAAAATGGCGATCGTCCAGACCTAGCCACAGCTTTGAGTCGTGCAGCATGGTTTCTAGCTCCACTTGCTGCTGCCGCAGTTTATCCTGCCGCAGCCGAATCGCCTCTAGCTCCTCGGTAATCGTGCCCGTGCGGTTGGCGGAGTCTGACTCTGGCTGGTCTGAGTGAATGATGGACTCTGTCAACGTCTGCACCTCCGCCCGCCGAATGCCCCCATCCAGCAGCTTCGTGACGTTCTTCTCTACCACGGGCGACAGGCTGCCTAGCTCTTCCTGGATTTGCTTCGTCTTTTTCACCAGCACATCTAGCACCCGGTCTTCGATCCGCTGCGCCAGCACAAAGTAATGGCAGCGCACTTCCGATTCTCGCTGAAGCTTGCGGTCGATCCGGCCGTTGCGCTGCTCCATGCGGCTGGGATTCCAGGGCACGTCAAAGTGAAACAAATCCGCACAGTAGTTCTGAAGGTTTACCCCTTCGCGTGCAGCATCTGTGGCAATTAGGATTCGCAGCGGATGACGAGACGGATCACTATTGAATGCCTGTTTAATGGACTCGCGCTGTTCCTCTCCCATGCCGCCGTGGAAGGTGTCGATGCGGGCATTGGCTTGGTGCGTGTTGGCGATGATTTCGCTGAGTCGCTGTTGCAAATAGCGTTTGGTGTCGGTGTATTCCGTAAAAATCAAGACGCGCCGATGCTGCCAGACGGCTCCAGGCGTCCCCAGTTCCGGGCAAAGATGCTGCCGAATCCATTCCTCCAGCTTTCTGACCTTGCTGTCGGGCTGATGCCTCGCCTGCTCAGCAATCTGGCTCATTTCCGCCAGCAGGTCTAGCTCCTGCTGGGACACTTCGCCGCCAGCGGCTCGCGTCGCTTTCTCCATTTGCGCCGCGTCTTCTGCCAAAACGTCCGCTTCATCCAGGTCGGCCCGCTCATCATCCGCACCGGGAGCTTCCTGCAAGAGGGCAAACGCAGACTGGAGTTGGGGCGATCGCTCGCGGGAAGCATCCTGTTCTGCCTGCCGTTCGATGCCCCGACGATGCACCTGTAGCGTGCGGGCAAATGCCTCGATTGAAGAAAGCAAGCGCTTTTGCAGCGAAGTTAACACCAGCAACGCCGTCGTTTGGGCAGACTTCGGCGCGTCCTTCAGCCGTTCCTCCCGGCATTGACGATATGCTTGCAGCAGTTGAGAGAGCCTGAGTTCCGGCGCGTCTTCCGGCAGATTATCAATCACGATCGGAATCACCTCCCGTTTAGGAAAGTCCGCATGATTGATTTCCCGCAAGTCCTGCTTCAGCCGCCGCACCATCACCGCATCCAGCAGCTTCTTGCTGCGAACCGGCACCCCCCGACAAAACCGCTGGGGGTCTAGCATTTCGAGCAGTGCCGCAAAGCTGTTGGAGTGCCCATTGTGCGGGGTCGCGGACAAAAACAGCTTGTGTTCAAACCGGGGAGCCAGCTCTCGCACCGTCCGCGTAAGCTGCGAGTCGATGGCGTATCTAGAACCGCTGGCGGGTGCGGCATTGTGCGCCTCATCCAAAATCAGCATCGCCCCTGCCGAGAAGTCTTGCAGCCAGTCTCGCAGCGGGGCCGCGTAGGCCTCTTCGCGCAGCAGGGTATGGGAAATGATAAATCGCGTGTGGGTCTTCCACGGGTTGACCCCATAGCCGCGTTCTTGCCGCCTGGATGCCACAAACTCACGGTCATAGATGATGAAAGTCAGCCCAAACCGGCTCTCCATCTCATCCTTCCATTGCCGCACCACCGAAGGCGGACAGGAAATGACCACGCGCTTAATTTTCTGACGCATCAGCATCTCGCGCAGGATCAGCCCCGCCTCAATGGTCTTGCCCAACCCCACGTCGTCGGCGATGAATAAATTCACACGCGGCATGAGCAAGGCTTTTCGCAAGGGTTCTAGCTGATAGGACTTGACCTCAATGCCCGCTCGATAGGGCGCTTGAAAGAGTTTGGGGTTGGTAGAGGTGACACAGTTCCACCGCAGCGCGTGCAGGTAGGCTGAAAAGTAGCGGGGATTGTCGAACCCGCGATGAGCGACGGATTCCCAGGAGGTTTGCGCCAAGACCTGAGCATCAATCTCTCGTTCCCAGAACACTTCCAGCGCTTCGCCCTGGGCGTCGTCTTCCAGACAGGCGAGGCGCACTCGCGTATCGCCGGGCAAGGATGCAGGCAGCACCACGTCTTCCACCAGGTATTGGCGCGATCGCACTTTCACAATTGCGCCAGGTTCGAGTTTTTTGAATTCGAGTTCCTGTAATTCGAGTTTCCCGGCTGCGAGTCCCTGTGCATTCATTGGATCTTTGCTCAGTATTTACCTGTATCTATCCGCCAAATCAGCCAGAAAAGCGTCTTCTTTACTGCTTTTCTCAGCATTCCCAACCCATCCGCAAAATTACGGTATTAACTAAAAATTGACTTAAAGCTGACTCAAAAATGGCTATGAATCTTTCTTGGGACACTCCATTAGGACTTACGCAGTTGGATGATTTTTCGCGGGCTACGCCCGCGAAAAATCATCCAGAATCTATAAAACTCGTTTCAACTGCGTAAGTCCTGTCCATATTGACGTTGATCTTGAGTCCCTTTTCCAGATATTTACCCAAAGCTTCTCAAAGCTGTTGCTCGACGGACTTGGGCGGCGGTGGGGTTGGCTTGAGGCAAGCCGCCAAAAAACCAGCGATCATTACGGAAATTGTGATCACGTCCATAGGTCTATCGATTGTAGGTAGATGATTTGCAGGTAGATGAAACGCTTCAGAATTCGGGCGCTTCAGAATTTGGGCGCTTCAGAATTTGGGCGCTTCAGACTATAGGCGCTTCAGACTATAGGCGCTTCAAAATGCGGGCATTGGCTAGCGCAGATAGCGGACGGCTCGCTTGCCCAAACCCAGCCTGTTTACACGTAGATTCTACAGAAAATAGTAGAATGTAGTTACAAACAAAAGTATGGCACGGCTTTTTGGCAAGTGCAAGTACAAATTTGGACTCTTCTGAAAAATGCCCAGGAAAAATGTCTAGGAAAAAGGAAACCCTGACGCTATCCGTCCCGCCCGGCACCAAAGAACAGCTAGAGGCGATCGCCGATCGGCTGGATATCCGATGGGGCAAAAATCCCAGCCCATCTGGACTGATCGCGGCGATCGCCCAGCAAGCCGTAGAAGTGGGGCAACCGTTCCGGCTTACACCCCTCCAGGTCAAAGCCCTGCACCAGGGTTTTCATGATCTGATTGACACCGGACATATTGAAGAAGCCAAAAGTGTACTTACACTTTTGATCGATAAAGGCGAATTGGAAGCACCGCTACGCCAAAGCCTGATTCAGCAGATCAGTCAGCCCCTAGAAGGCTGGCGCATTCAGATTGATCAGCTAATTGCCCAAAAGCAGCCGTTTCACCTGGTCTATCAAAATTCGCAAGGGGAACTGCTGGAATTTACGATTCGCTATGCAGAGGTCGCCTTTTATGAGCGGCGCTACTATCTCCAAAGCTGGTGTGATCAGGTCAACACTAAGGCAGATCTGCCCGAACTCGCGCACAATCGCTATCTGCGACTCGATCGCATCCAGGCTATTTTCCCCCTCAGCGGAGAATGGCGCGGCAGGTTTGATACAGTGCAGGTTCAGCTTGCTTTTACGGGTGAACTGGTCAAAGCCTATGAGCCAAAGGACGGCGATATTCACGATGAAGTGATGGATGGCGTGCGACGAGTCACCCGGGCTGTGATCAATCCTTTCTGGCTAATTCGCGAAGTTCGGCGCTACGGTGCCGATTGTGTCATTTTGTCGCCTGCCGCAGTGCGCGATCGCTTTAAGCAAGAACTCTTGTCTATGGTTGAAAAATACGGCAGTTAAGGTGTAGGTTCAGTGTCTGTCTGCGGATGCTAGCTTTGGCTATAGCGGTTGAAACCGCTGCTGGCAGAGCAAAGTTGACCTTCGCTATTTCTAAGTTTTTTAGAATTGATCGCAGGTTCTATTTTTGTGATTGAAGCCAGGTTGAAATAGTAGTCAGGAAACAATAAAACCACCAGGAAGCCATTTATGAATGACCATGTTTTGAAGCAAGAAATCGCTAAAGCAGACAAAGCAATCAACGATCGCGATTTTGAGACTGTCGCTAGTTGCTATACCGAAGAAGCAGTATTGGTGGTAAAGCCTGGGAAATTAGTACAGGGTCGTGAAGCCATTAAAGCAGCCCATCAGAAAATTTCTGACTACTTTAACGGCAGCCTGAATGTGACCCAAGGCAACATGGTGGTTATTGAAGCAGGAGATATTGCACTGGTTTT
Organism: Cyanobacteria bacterium J069; assembly: GCA_003695655.1. Lineage (GTDB taxonomy): Bacteria > Cyanobacteriota > Cyanobacteriia > Elainellales > Elainellaceae > Thermoleptolyngbya. The sequence continues at coordinate 631 of RFIF01000532.1, read as the reverse complement.
ATCGAAGACTTATATTGAGTCTCCCGAAAAGACCGATTCGGAATTCTCCAGTGAACGAGATGCTATCTATATTTATCAAAAATCTGCGGATGGAACCTGGCTATGCGCGATTGATAATTCCTACGGTGTCACGCTGTTAGAAAGTGATACCCAACCGTCTGCTTAACGCGATCGCCCAACAATCGCCCAACAATCGCCCGACAATCGCCCAACAATCGCCCAACAATCGCCCAACAATCGCCCAACAATCACCTAGCGTGCAATCGTTGCTCTGTAACTATCAGCAGCGTAACCATTAGCAACGTAACTATCAGCAACGTAACTATCAGCAATGTAACTATCAGCAACAGCCAGAGATTTTCTCTCAGAGAAAATCTCTCAGAGAAAATCTCTTCCCAACGCGAATTTGAACGCCCTAAGATTGGATCTTGCCATCTTCCAAATAGGCGATCGCATCGGCAAATTCGGCAATGCGCGCATCGTGGGTGGCAATGAGCACCGTGCTGCCCTGCTCGCGTGCCAGGTGACACAGCAATTCCATCACCTGACGCCCGTTGACCGAATCCAGCGCCGAGGTGGGTTCGTCTGCCACAATCAGGTCGGGGCTGCCGACGAGCGATCGCGCCACGGC
>RFIF01000531.1 GCA_003695655.1 Cyanobacteria bacterium J069 | reverse complement strand
GATTGGGGCTGGGAAACACACTTACGACGGTAATCCAAAATCGCCAATCTAAAATCTCAAATTAGACAGAGGAGGTTGCATAGTGATCGATTTCAAGGAGCTTCAGCCCTACTTGGATGACCAGGGGCGGGTGACGCGATGGCCGTCCAAACGCAACAAAGCGCGGGTGCAAACGCTGGTATTGTGGTATCTGGCAGAAAAATTCACCGCAGGCAAAACTTACACCGAGCGCGAGGTCAACCAGCTTCTGAATGAGCATCACACGTTTTGCGATCCGGCTCTGCTGCGGCGCGAACTGTTTGAACATGGCTTAATTCGACGAGAGCGCAACGGCTCTGCCTACTGGCTGCCATCGGGGCGATCGGCTTAATTCTCTCGGCGGACGGCGCTTTCGTGCCAGTGCCGCAGCAGCAAGTCAGAGAGGATAGTCAACGCGATAAAGATGAAAATGCCCAGGACGGTGGTCAGCAGCAGCGCGGCAAACATGCGGGGAATCTGGAGGTTGAAGCTGGAGAGGAGAATCTGATAGGCCAGCCCGGAGCTGGTGCCGCCTGTGCCCGCCACAAACTCCGCCACGACTGCGCCGATCAGCGCCAGTCCGCCGCTGATCCGCAAGCCGCCGAGAAAATAGGGCAGGGCGCTGGGCAGCCGTAGATAGAGCAGGGTTTGCCAGCGGGAGGCGCGGTAGAGTTGGAACAGGTTAATCAGGTTGTGGTCGGCGCTGTTTAGCCCCAGGGTGGTGTTGGAGAGGATGGGGAAGAAGGCGACGAGCCAGGCGCAGATGACGAGAGACACAAAGGTAGACCCTTCGCCGGGAACCAACTGGCGCACCCAGAGAATAATCAGGGGGGCGATCGCCACAATCGGTGTCGTTTGCAAAATCACCGCGTAGGGAAAGAAGCTGCGCTCGATCCACTTGCTCTGGGTAAACAGCACCGCAATCAGCAGACCCGACACCACCGCCGTAATGAAAGCAACCAGCGTAATCTTCACCGTCACCAGCAGCGACGGAAACAGCGTGCCCCATTCCTGCACCAGCGTTTGCAGCACCAGAATCGGCCCCGGCAAGATGTAGGGTGGCGTATTCGTCAGGCGGACGCCCAGCTCCCACAGCACCAGCATGATGATCCCAACCGCCACCGGGGCCAAGATATCTGGCGAGAGCAGCCGTTGCAGCTGGGCGCCTTTGGCTGGGTCGGCGGGTTGGGCAGACGCTTCAGACTCGCGAGACACGTCGAACAGATTAGCCATCGGACTCTTGCCTTTATGCGGGTTGGTTCACGATGCTGGAGGAGACGCCGCTGCCGGGATAAAGCGCAGGAGACTTGCCAGCGGCCTGCGACAGGCTGTCGGAAATGTCGCGACAGTAGTCGTTAAACAGCGGCGTCGTGCGGAATTCTTCGGTGCGGGGATAGGGCGCGGCGATCGCCACATCCGCCACCACGCGCCCCGGCCGCGCCGCCATCACCACCACCCGATTCGACAGATACACCGCTTCGTAAATATTGTGAGTAACGAACACCACCGTCCACTGCTTCTGGCTCCACAGGTTTAGCAGGTCGCTGTTCAGCCGGCTGCGGGTCATTTCGTCCAGCGCGCCAAAGGGTTCGTCCATCAGCAGGATTTCTGGCTTTGTCACCAGGGCGCGGGCAATGGAGACACGCATCCGCATCCCGCCGGAAAGTTCTCGCGGATAGGATTTCTCAAACCCTTCTAGCGCAACCAGGGCGATCGCCTCCTTCACCGCATCCAGCGCTGCGGCTTTGGGCACACCCGCCAGCTTTAGCGGCAGCGCCACGTTATCTTGCACCGTTGCCCAGGGCATCAGCGCTGCCTCTTGAAACACGTAAGCCAGTTTTCGCTGGGAACTGCCGCCCCAATAAAGATTGCCCGAACTCATCTTGCCCAGCCCCGCTACCATCCGCAGCACAGTACTCTTGCCACAGCCCGACGGCCCCAACAGGCTGACAAACTGCCCCTCATGCACCGTCAGATCGAGGTTTTGCAGCGCCACTGTGCCATTGGCATAGACCTTGCTAACATCGCTGAGCGTAAAGGCTGCGGGAGTGTTCATGCAGTGGGTTTCTCCTAGATCGGCATAGATCGGCAAAGCAAGACAGATTCGCAAAACCAGACAGGCGAACCTGGGTTTATCAGCCAGGCCCGCCAATTTACCGAGACTCAATTTACCTACACTCTAATCGACCTACACTTTGTAGGCATCCGGGCCCTTATTGACAAACTGGAGCGTATAAGCCTGGGTGAAATCGGTTTCCGCTTTGAACACACCCTGCGACGCCATCGTGTCATAGAAGGACTTCCAGCGCTCCTCGGTCATCGCGCCAATGCCCTGCGATTGTGCATCGCCCGAATCGACAATGCCATATTCCTTCATCTTTTCGATGCCGTAGGCGATTTGCTCATCGGTCATCTCAGGGTTGTCGATCTTGATCAACTCGTTGCCCGGAGCCGGATCGCCATAGAGATAGCTGTACCAACCCTTGATCGAGGCGTCCACAAACCGCTGCACCAAGTCAGGATTTTGCTCCACTAGCTCCCGTTTGCATTCAATGGTGGTGGAGTAGGGGTCATAGCCAAAGTCGGCTAGCAGGAAGACAACCGGGTCAAAACCGCCTTCTTTTTTGATGGCCAGCGGTTCTGAGCTGAGATAACCCTGCTGAGCAGTTTGCTTGTCTTGCAGGAAGGGGCCAGGGTTGAAGTTGTAAGGGCGTTTTTGGGCATCGGTGAAGCCGTATTTTGCCTGGAGAAATGGCCAGTAAGTGACGTTTGCCGACGACGATATGAAAATGGGGCGATCTTTAAGATCTTCGAGCGATTCGGCAGTGCCGGGGTGCGCCATAATCACCTGCGGATCTTTTTGGAAGATGGCGGCAACGGTGACTTTGGGAATGCCCTCCTCGATCGCCTTGATGGCGTCGGAGGCATAGCCCATAAAAAAGTCGATCGCTCCGCCCATGAGCAGTTGTGTGCCGTTGACCTGGGGGCCGCCCATGCTGATCGTCACATCTAGCCCAGCGTCTTTGTATAGCCCGGTGGCCACTGCCTGATAGAAACCGCCGTGCTCGGCCTGGGCATACCAGTTGGTGCCATAGGTGACTTTGGTCAGCTCACCCGATGTCGATGTTGGTGCTTGGGACGCACAGGCGGCGGCGATGCTCGTGCCCGCAGCGATCGCCCCATATTGCAGAAACTTGCGTCGCTTCAGGGGCGATCGCCCCGACGGATACCACAACTGACTCATCCGACTCACCTCTTGGTAACAAAATAGAAATTGCCGACAGCAATTATGATGCAGGTTTCTGCATCATGCGAAAGTCTTGACTCTAGATTCAGCCCTGAGAGCTTCAGACTCGACAGATTACAATTAGGACTTACGCAGTTGGATGATTTTTCGCGGGCGTAGCCCGCGAAAAATCATCCAGAATC
>RFIF01000530.1 GCA_003695655.1 Cyanobacteria bacterium J069 | reverse complement strand
GCTGGAAGGTTTCGCCGGGGGCACCAAAAAACGGGCGCAGCGTCCAGCCAAGCTGGCTGCCCACCAGCGCATACAGCACCAGCCAAAATTTCAGCAGTTTGAGGCGGGTGTCTTGCAAGTCGTCAGTCTTAGCGGCCAGTTTTCCCGATTTTGTCATGACGGGCAAATCGTCGGGTGGCTCAAAGTCGCGAATTCTGTAGGTGCGGCTCTCGACGAGAGATCGTTCGCGATCGCCTCTTTCCTCGTCTGGCTCATAAAACGGGTCATAGTCCGGCAGTTCCCCTTTGGGCAACCCTTCCGGCTGGAGTTTGGGGGTGTTGTGTTCTGCGAGCGATCGCATTCCGTAATAAAACAGGCGCGTCCCGACGAAGCCCGTCAGCGCAAAGATGGCAACATTCAGCAGCAGGAAAAAGTTGTAGTCGTGAACCGAAATGAGAAAAAACAGCGTAATCGGCGCAAAGCTAAACAGCAGCACGCTGATGGTGGAAACCGTTGTTAGCAGCAGCGCGATATATTGCCCAAAGCCCAGCTTGGAGCCAAACAGTACATCAAAGAAAAACAGTGTCGGCAGGCAAATTACCAGCGTGATCAGATACAGCGCGGGCAGCTTGATCGCCGACGCGATCATCTGCATCCAACTGCTAGAAGAACCAATGATTGCGCCGTAAATTGCAAAAAAGATGCAGCTTGAAATTAGCAGCGACACGCTCTTGCGTTCGACTTTGATATTCCGGCGAATATCGTCAATAAAATCGGGGCGATCGCGCAATAGCGATAGCAACACAGCAAAATGCTTCATCTCAGGTGCCTCCACAGCAAGTCGCCAAGTTCGGAATTCCCTGCTAGAGGGCGCAAATCTAAAGGGCAAACGCCCCACGCCAGGAATCGAGTTGGGAGGCACTACAGGCTAAGCCGCGACGATTCCGGAGAGCGTGCGCACCAAAACACAAAGTCTTCAATGATGAGACCAGGACTGACGCAGTTGAAACGAGTTTTATAGATTCTGGATGATTTTTCGCGGGCGCAGCCTGCAAAAAATCATCCAACTGCGTAAGCCCTAGAGACTTGTTCGTTGCATGAATCGGGGTATGTCAGAAAGCTACGTCAATTTTTTGCGCGCCACCCAGCAAAGATTGGCAGGCGTGCGCTGGCGATCGCCAAATAACTTATCTGCTAGCAGGCTGGAAAGATTGAGGAGAGCAATCAGCGGAGACAGCAGCAGCGCCATATCAGCATTAAATTGTTGCGAGCGGCCGGGTTGACGCTTGCTAAGCAATAGATCCATCGCAATCATCAACGCGGCCGTTCTAAAGACGCCGCCATTGCCCTCCACTTTGATACCTTCATAGCCCTGCTGCTGAAGGAGCTGCTTGATTCCTAGCGCCGTGTAGCGGCGATAGTCATAAGGCTCTAAATGAATCGGACTGACATGTGGCACGCTGCCGATAAAATAGCCGCCCGGCTTGAGAATTCGATCCATTTCGCGCATCGATTGAACCGGATCAAGCACATGCTCCAGCACCTGATTGCACAGGACAATATCCACTTCACGATCGCCCAAAGGAATCTCTTCTGCCGTCCCCACCAGTTGCTTAATCGGGCGCGTTTCCCCCTGCGGCAGGGCTTCTGCCAGATCGATGACGAGGTACTGCGATGCTTTAGACGCAAAAAAGGGATAGTAGGGCGATCGCCCACCCCCAACATCTGCTAGTCGCAAATCAGTTCCCTCGATCTGAGCCACAGTCACCCCTAGAAACCGGCGAATATGGCGAACATTGTGCCAGTTAAAGGCAAAACAGGTGTTGTTAGGATGAACCCCTAAAATCCAATTTGTGAGGGTTTGACGCATATCGTTGACTTCAATTTTTCAGCAACGCCTTTTGAGCAATTGTCTGACGCCGCAGCGATTGCCGACTTTTCTTCAAACAGCCCCTAACTAAGGGTAAAACGTCAACTGCGGCAGCCCCAGCGTTTCCTCCCAGCCCATCATCAAATTGAGGCACTGAAGCGCCTGCCCGGCTTGCCCTTTCAGCAAATTGTCGATCGCAGACATAACGATCACGCGGCCCGTGCGGGGATCGATTTCTACGCCGACGTAGCAGAGGTTCGTGCCGCAGGCCCACTTAGTTTGGGGATAGGTGCCGCTGGGCAGCACGCGCACCCACGGGGCATTGCGATAGAAGGCAGAGTAAATGGTGTGTAAATCGTCGCGCACCAGTCCCGGATCGCGCATGGTGGCGTAGATCGTTGCCAGAATGCCGCGCACCATCGGCACCAGGTGCGGCGTAAACTGCACTAGCACTTCATGACCCGCCAGATCGCTACACACCTGCTCAATTTCGGGCGTGTGGCGATGGCGACCGCCGACATTGTAAGCGCGGAAGGAGTTGTCCGCCTCCGCCAGCAGCATGTCTACTTTGGGCGGCTGGCGGCCACCGCCAGAGGTGCCCGATTTGGCGTCAATAATTGCCGTTTCGGGAATAATCAGCCCTTGCTTTAGCAGCGGCGCTAGACCGAGCAGGCTGGCCGTAGGATAGCAGCCGGGGCAGCCGATGAGTTGGGCTTCGGCAATGCGATCGCGGTACAGTTCTGGCAATCCATATACTGCCTGGGGCGCAACGGCAAAATCATCGCGATCGCCTCCATACCAGGTCTTGTAAGTCTGCAAATCGCTAAAGCGGTAGTCGGCAGACAAGTCCAGCACCTTACAGCCTTTTTCCAGCAGGCGTGGAGCCATTTTGTAGGCTAGTCCGTTGGGCAAAGAAAGAAAGACGACCTGGCAGCGATCGCCAATCGACTCCACATCCACCGATTCCACCGACAGATTCACGCGATGCCCCAGGTGGGGATATAGCTCAGAAAATGGCTTACCCGCAGTGCTTTCGCCCCCCAGGTAGGCCAGCTCAAGCTTGGGATGCTCTAGCAACAGCCGCACCAACTGAATGCCGCCATAGCCCGACGCGCCCACAATGCCAACGGGGATACGTTCTGAATCACCCATGATGGTTGCCCTTATACAACTCCAGCTTCAACATTTCTAGAATTACGCTCAAGCTCTGCTTCCCGCGCTCTACCCACATTTGCGCCACCCACATTTGCGCCACCCACATTTGCGCCACCCAATATTTACGCTACCCACATTTGCGCCACCCACGTTAAACCCATGAATGATCAATGTGATGCATCTTGGGAGGAAACCCTCCTCCACGCATCGCCTGATTGGGTGAAGCCTGGCTCTCATCCAGAAAACGAAAATCAGTAGGATAACAATAGACCACCCTGCCACTTTGCGCTATCCCAGAACCCAACGCTTTTTCTGCGGCGCTTGTTAAATCTGTCCAAACCCGGCGAGGACTCTCCAAAATGCAAACCGCCCTCATCATAGCGCCCATCTCTTCAATGCTTTAGCCGAAAGAGATACAATCGGTCTATCCGAACGCTTCAGAGAACTTTACATTACCCCAGTTCATCACTGGAGTTACGCCAGCCATTTCCTCTCTCTTCAACCAGGACTTTTTTTGTGGAACCGCTGCCCTCCAACCCTGCGCCATCCTCGGCCATTCCTGCGTTTCAGTTTGACTCCATCGAGTCAGCCCTGGCAGATTTGAAAGCCGGGCGGATGCTGGTGGTGGTGGATGACGAAAACCGCGAAAACGAAGGCGACCTGATCTGCGCGGCCCAGTTTGCCACGCCCGACATGATCAATTTCATGGCCGTAGAGGCGCGGGGGCTGATCTGTCTAGCCATGACCGGCGAGCGGCTTGACCAGCTCGATCTGCCGCTGATGGTCAGCAGCTACGCCGACGAAAGTGAGCAGACCGCCTTCACCGTCAGCATCGACGGCGCAACTCATCTAGGCGTGACCACGGGCATCTCCGCCGAAGACCGCGCTCGCACCATCCAGCTCACCCTCAACCCGCTGACCAAACCCAGCGACCTGCGCCGCCCCGGCCATATCTTTCCGCTG
>RFIF01000529.1 GCA_003695655.1 Cyanobacteria bacterium J069 | reverse complement strand
GGCTGGAGGGGCAGCGGCGGCAGTTGGGGCTGGGGCTGACCGGGTTGGGACGGCTGATATTGGGGCGGCTGATATGGCGGCGGCTGATATGGCGGTGGCTGTGGCGGTGGCTGATATTGCGGTGGCTGGGACGGCTGCGGCTGGCGCTGCTGCATGGGGGCCAGCAGCAGGCTCAAGTTATGGCGAGAGGCGGCGGCGGCGGTTTCATTGCCAGCGGCTTCCCGCAGGCGCAGTGCCTGGGTTAGATAGTTAATCGCGGTGAAGGTGTCGCCCAGACAGAGGGCACGGGTGCCAAGCTGGTGGTTGGCCAGGGCGATCGCCTGTGGATTGCCCAAGTGTTCCGCTGCCCGCAGTCCGGCATCCCAAATTTCCTCCCACGCGCCCCAGCGTCGCCCCAGCGCCACGGGCCCATCCATCAGGCGGGCAAACTGCACCACCTCTTTCCACTGCTCTTTTTCGGCGGCCAGCTTCACCACCCGTGTCAGTAGCGTCAGATCAGGCAACAGCGCCCCCTTAATCGGCGCTTGCTGCTGCACCCAGTGCAGAAAATGGCGCACCACAGGCTGCACCCACTGGCCCAGGTTCCAAAACTGGCGCAGGGGAGCCAGTAAATTACCTGCGAGGGTGTGGTGGACGCCGTCGCTGCTCAAAAAGCCCCGGCTGGCCAGATTGGCCACGACGGGCTGCGGGGTGGAGGTGCCCGTCAGTCCCGCCAGGTGATGGGTTTGCACGGGCACCTCGCCCAGCACAGCCAAAGCCGCCAGACAGCGCCGCTCGGCATCGGGAAAGGTGGCACAGGCCCGCAACACCAGCACTTCCAGCGTTGCCCCTGACTGGAGCTGCTCGACCAGCGCCCCCAGCGACAGATGGCGATCGCGGATCAGCATGGACGCCTGCAAAATTCGCTGCGGATGCCCATACAGCAGCACGCAAAGCTGTTCGGCGCTGGGGCGCTGCTCGGGCGTCAGGGGGTCATTGAGATAACGCTCCAGCAGGTTGACGGACTCGGTCTGAGGCAAGCCGCTGAGTGCCGCGCTGTGGCTGTCATTCCACAGGTTGCGCTCGGAGGCGGTGGCAATCAGGTTGAGTGTGGACAGGTTGCGCGTCAGCCGCTCTAGCGCGTTGGGCGGCAGGCGCACATCGTCCAGCACCAGCAGCGCCCGCTTTTGCCGCAGGGCATACTGCACCTCTTCCTCGGTCAGCTTTTGGGGAATGCTCGCCTCACTTTCAAAAAAATCCTCAAACAGACATTGGTAGAGGTCTTCGATCGGCTGTTCGCCTACGATTCGATAGACTAATCCTTCTGAAGCCAGCCCCATGCTGCTGGGATGGTGAGCCAGGGCCCGGGCCAGGGCGCTTTTGCCCAGACCCGACTCGCCATAAAATTCGACGGGTTGGGATTGCTGCAAAGCGGCGATCGCCCCTTCTAACTCCGGCTGTCGCCCGACGAGATACGGCATTGGGGGGCAGGCGGCTTCGGGGCTGGGCAGAGTGCGCGATCGCAGGACGGGGGCGGCGGGCTGGGGCAGCAGGGTGACGACGCCGCCGTGGGGCGTCATTTGCAAGAGGCGATCGCCCACGGCGACTTGCTGCCCGCCGCCCGCCCCTAGCTCAAACTCGGTAACGGGCAGCCCGTTGTTCGCCTGGGCAGACTGCATGACCGTTGCGCTACCCGCCCCAGCCACTCCGGCCGTGGGAGCTAGACTATAGGCCTGCTGCCAACCCACCTGACTAACGCCGCGCTGCCGCCCATAAATCTTGAGGGTCTGCGCCGAAACGATTCCCAAACTGGCGACCCCTTGCTGCACAAACGGCGCAACGTCGGGCGGCGGGGTGGGCACGCCTTCGATCAGGATGTGTAGCGTGTCCTGCTCTAAACGGGCCAGCGCCGTGATGCCTTTGGGGTTGAGGCTGCGGTTGAGCAATGTGGCGATCGCCTCCGCATTGCCCTGTCGCGCTTGATCTAACAGGTTCTTTTCGGCAATGAGATGATCGTAAGTTTGCGACATGGTGACACGAGAGCAAAATTCACCCCGGAAACGCCGGATTTTTAGTGCGGGTAGTATTCATAACAATAATGCGACCTCCCCAAAACGCAACATCCAAAACGCGAGATTGTGGCTGCATCCCGCAAGATCATGGCGATATCCGCGCGATATCCGCTGCTTGGCTTTTGGGGTGAAAAAAATCTTGCGTAATTGCGAAACACCTGGTTACAATAGTGAAGCTGTGACGGGAGCGAAGCGTTAAGGCTGCGTTGAAGGTCACAGGTTTCCAATTGCTCTCAGGAATTATTCTTAGAGTATATTGGGACGAGTATATTGGGGCGTCGCCAAGTGGTAAGGCAGCGGGTTTTGGTCCCGCCATTCCTAGGTTCGAATCCTAGCGCCCCAGTTTTTATTCAGCTCCATCCCTCAGCCAGGCTCTAGCCCACCGCTAGTTCGGCTTTTGCCTTTGCACTCAAAGTTGAACCCGGCTAGTTTGACCCAGTCAGGTTGACCCAGTCAGGTTGACCAGAGCTGGATATATTTTGGCAGTCAGACGGTTTAAGGGGGTGCGAATGGTCGTTAATGTGCCGGGCAGCACTTCCAGAACCTGGCTGGTTCAGTGGTAGGGTGGCTCCAGAACATATTTGTCCACCCAGCGCCAGATTTGACTCATGCTCAGAACAAAAATTGTTGAACTTTCCACGATTGAAGCTGCCGCTTATCGCCAAAAGCTGAGAGATGGCAAGGCGGGCGTGGTGATTTTACGCTACGACACGGCCCAGCCTGGTCTGGCAACGGTCAACCGCCGCACCAGCGAACCTGATCCTGCTGCCAATATTGACCTCAAAGTATTTCCTCTAGAAGCGTTTCAGGAGGCAATCGAGCTGACGGCGGGGATGCCCTATTCTCGTCGGGGGCCTGTCAAGCTGAGCGGCGTTCGCGAGGAACCCGGCACCGAAGAAGAGTCGCCAGAGGAAGGGGCGACCGTAGATAGTGCGGAATATGCAGCCATCGTGAAGGCATACACCAACAAGAAAGGTGAACTGTCCTACGATTTGCTTAACAAAGATTTCATTCAGTTTGCTAAGTCGAGCAAGGTTGTGGCAGACATGATTGCGAACGGTGCCTCGGAAAGCGAGATTCGCGATCGCGTGATTAGGGTGAAGCTGGAATCGCTCACCAACAATCCGTCGCTGACCGATGCTCAGACCCAGCGCATTGTGGAAATGCTGGATGAGGTTAGCCCCAGGCATGTGTTTCGGGAGCTAAATGATGAAATTCGCAAGATGCTGAGTCAGGCAAAGGGCTGATTTGGGCGCGGATTGACGCGGATTGACGCTGATTTGGGAGGGTGGGGATGTCCATCTCCCTAGCGTGGGGTGCGTTGGGCCAGCCAGCGGGCATTCTGCTTGCGATCGCACGTCAGTTCCAGGACGCGAATGCCCTCGGTTGGCAGGATCTTGAGGGATTGCTCTAACTGTTCCCAGGTCTGGATGAGTTGATGCTCAACGCTGTAGGTGGCACAGATCTGGGCGAACTGGACGGGCTGGGGAGTGGCGAAAAATCCCTCGAAGGGTGGGTCGAACTGGGCAATGGGCAGGTTTTCAAAAATGCCGCCGCCGCGGTTGTTGATCAGCACGATGGTCAGGTGCCCGCGAAACTGGGGTCTTAGCAAGAAGCCGTTGGTGTCGTGGAGCAGCGCCAGGTCGCCCGTCAGCAAAACGCTGGGCTGGTGGCGGTGCGCTATCCCCAGCGCGGTGGAGAGGGTGCCGTCGATGCCGTTTGCGCCCCGGTTGCAGAAGGGCTGGATGGCGCGATCGCCCGGTTCCCAAAACCATTCAACGTAGCGGACAGCAGTGCTGTTGGCAATGAATAGGGGGGTGCCGGGCGGCAGGCATTGCGACAGCAGCCAGGCGGCTTTGCCTTCGATCAGTGCGTCGAGCGATCGCATTTTTTCTCGTTGCTGGTTCCAACAGTCTGCCTCTGCCTTCAGCCATTGCTGGAGGTAGGGCGTGGGGACGGCGGTGGTGGCGGGCAGCATCGCCACAAGCTGCTGGACGGAGCCGCGCAGGTGGGTCGTGCGCAGGTGCAACGGGTCTAGATTGCGATCGCCCTCATCGATCACCCACTGTCGGGGCTGCGTTTGCGCGAGCCAGCCGCGCAGCTCTTTGCTGGTGGGCATTTCGCCAATGCGGATCACCACATCCGGCGCGAGCGCTGCCGCCCGCTCAGGATTTCGTAGCAGCATGTCATAGCTAGAAATGAGGTGGGGATTCAGACTGGCGTAGTTGCGCAGGGGCGACAACCCCTCTGCCAGCACCGGAAAGCCCAGGTGGGAGGAGAGGCGGGCGATCGCCCGGCAGTAGTCCTGTGCTGCTGCTGGTGAGGAAAATTGGGCTACGCCAGCGATGAGGATGCCTTTTGGGGAGGAGAGGGATAGAGAGGAGGAGAGGGAGAGAGGGGGAGAAGCGGCAGCTTTAATATGCTCAGAAATATGCTCAGAAATACGCTCAGACCGTATCACTCCATCGCCCCAGCCCGCCGCGCCCGCCTGCCCGCTGCCCACTCCTGCAAAGAACTGCGCTTCATCAAACGCCGCCGCCAGCGCCATCACCTCTGGCTGCGTCACAGGAGCCAGCGGATCGCGGAAGGGCAGGTTGAGATGCACCGCGCCTGGGACTGGCCATTGCGTCTGCTCCCAGGCGTGAATCGTCGTCTGCCGTAGGTAGGTAAGTTGGGAGAATGCCGCAGCGGGCAGGGAAACTTCGTGATACCAGTTCACAAAGCTACCAAAGAGCTTTTGCTGATCGACGGTCTGCCCGGCGTTGCAGTCGCGCAGTTCGGGCGGGCGATCGGCCGTCAACACCAGCAGCGGCACACGGCTTTCGTGCGCTTCGATTACCGCTGGGTAAAAGTTTGCGCCGGCCGTGCCCGAGGAACAAAGCAGCACGATGGGTTTGCCAGTTTGCTTGGCGAGACCCAGCGCAAAAAACGCTGCCGATCGCTCATCTAGCACCGGAATCGCTTCCAGACCCGGCTGCTGGGCCAGGG
>RFIF01000528.1 GCA_003695655.1 Cyanobacteria bacterium J069 | reverse complement strand
TTCTGGCGCTGAGTACCTGGCTAATTGGGCTGCTGCCGGGATTTGTGCGAGTGCCGTTTCCAACGCTGGTGAGCGTGCTGGGGCTGGGCTATGCGCCGCTGCTGTTTGGCTTTTTGGGGGCGCTGCCCTACCTGGGCTATCCGATTAGCAATGTGCTGTCGGTCTGGAACTTGCTGGCAATGCTGGTGGGGTTTGCTGCTGTAGCGCGGGTAGACGCGAGCGGGGCGCTGATCTATGTGGCGCTGGGCTGGAGCGTGAAGCAGCTCCTGGAGCGAACGATCGCCCAGCCGATCGCCCGCCTGGGTCGCCGTCTGGCGGATGGCGTTGCGGGTGTCGAGCTGGCGAATAGCTCTCGGGAAATCCGGGAGCGGGTGATGGCGGGTGTGCGCCCTGCCGAGCCAATTGTCGCCGCAGCGCCAGAAGCGCTGCCAGAGGTGCGCCAGTTGATCCAGGCGTCGAGGCCGGCGCATCCGGAGGCGACCCGTAGCGTGGTTCAGGCGGTCGCCGAGCAGACGCTGGCGGACACTCCGCTCCAGATTGCCGACGGTGGGGATGCCACCGATCCTTTGTTGCAGCTTGACTATCAGACGCGGGGCATTCCCCAGCCTGTCAAGGTGGCGCTGTGGCTGCTGGTGATGGCGATCGCCTTTTGGCTGGTGTTTGCGCTGATGCGGCCAGTTCGCAATGGCTTGTTTGGCTGGTATCGTGACCTGCCTAGCTTGCTGCGCCTTTCGTTTGACCTGGTGTGGATTGGCGTAGTGGCGACGGTGTTTGCAGGCATCATCGCGCCGCTGGAGTCGCTGGGCTGGTGGGCGGGCTGGTATGGCGACGACCTGGATACCGCGATCGCCGACTCGACTTTCAGCGCCCTGCCCCCATCGAGCGCACCCGCCGAAATGCCGAGTGGCGATCGCCCCACTGTCAGCCGCTATATGGTGTATTTGGACGGGATCGCCCAATCGGGTGAGGAATATACGCCCGATATCGAAGATTTTCTAACCGCGCTGCGGCCGGCTCTCCCCCAGGATGTGGAACTGATTCAGGGGCTGATGATGTATTCGGTGCTAAATCGGCCGCTGTATGAAGACCGGCCGCTGGCGTTTTTGTGGCGGCTGGCAGACAAGATGCGGTGGAAAAATCCGGCAGCACTGCTGGGGCTGCTGGTAAATTTGCGAAACGTGCTGATTGTGGCGGTGTCTTCCGACAAGCGCTATGGGCCGATTTATAACCAGGGGATTGCCCAGGTAATTTTCGACGGGCTGGTCAAGCGGGGCTATCTGCCGGGGAGCAGCGTGCCGATTACGCTGATTGGGTACAGCGGCGGCGGCGAGATGTCGGTGGCGGCAGCGCCCTATCTGAAGCGATCGACCGGTGCGCCGATCGAGGTGATCTCGCTGGGTGGCGTCATGAGCGCCAACAACAACGTGCTGAAGCTGGAGCATCTGTATCACATCATCGGCGACAAAGATAACGTCGAGCGGATTGGCCCGGTCATCTTTCCCGGCCGCTGGAAGCTGTTTCCCCTGTCCTATTGGAATCGGGGCAAGCGTAAAGGCAAAATTACCCTCATTTCTGCGGGGCCCGTGGGGCACCAGGTTCCCGGCGGCTATATGGACCCCATCGCTACGCTGCCCGACGGCCGCACCCATCTGCAACAAACCATCGAAACGATTTTGCAAATTCTGCGGGGCGAGGCGCTGCGGGCCGACCACAGCATTCCCCAAAAACCGAGCAACTATGCCCTCTATCAGGCGGCCGCGTTCAACCGTCCCGACTATTACCCGATCGCCCAAACCGTTGACCCACAGTGGTATCGTCCGATTGGGGAATGGATGGGGCGGCTAATTTTGCCCAAGCCAGAAGAGCGATCGCAGGTGCAGGGGGTGTGGTTTGAAGTGCACCATGCGCCTGAGTCTCATCGCCGCCTGATTGGGCAAAGGGTAAAGCTGCGCTGGGCAGACTATCCCAACGTCCAGAAGAGCGTGCGAGCCATCACCAAAGATGTCCACTTTAGCGCCGAGGCTGAGTTTAGCAGTCGCTATGGCGACGCGGTGCATCCTGAGCGGATCAACCACTGGCGACAGGTCAACCCGCTAGAGTCGCTGGCGGGGGCGCATCCGGTGGATGACCTGATCGTGCGGCTGGAATCGCCCGTTGAGGTGAGCGGCGATCGGCTGTCTGGTGAGGTATTATCCGGTGACGGATCGCCTGGTGACGGATTGCCTGGTGACGTATTATCCATCGCCGATACGCCCGTGCAAATTACGGGCCGCTTTTATGCGCTGGTGCAGTTTGGGCAGCCTATGGCGGGGAGCGATCGCTTTCAGGTAGTGCATTTCGACCGGGACACGCGACAGTTCAGCGGCAAGGCTGAGGAGATGCGCCTGCCAGCGGTGCTGCTGGCCAAAGCTTACGGCAGCTATCCTTCGACCACCCGCAAATTGGCACAGTCGCCGTTTAACGAAACGGGCTGGTATGTCTATGGGGCGAAGGACGCAGACGGTCTGTTTGTGGTGCAGGCGATCGCCCCCCGCGTCCTGTTTCGGCTGCAACCGCAGTCCGTGCTGTTTGGCGGCAAAGCGGCCTATCGCTATATCCGCAAGCAGGCCTGGGCAGACATGGCAGCACAGAAGGGCAAGATCGGCTCGGTGCTGTGCCTGGGCGGGGCCAACGGGGACGATGCAGACATTCAGACTGCAATCGACGAATGGCGCGTAGGCGATGAAGCGCTAGTGCTGCACACCTACGGCGGCATCGGCGGCAACCAGAAAGAGCCAGCCGCCGCGACGCCGATTTTCTTTGGACACTTTGCCTACGGCGTGGCCGATGTGATTCATGAGCCGCTGGCCGACGAGCGCCAATTTGACATTTGCTATTACCAGGTCTATACGCAAAATACCGACGGGCTGGTGGCGGGCACGCTGCACTGGTCGCGCTATATGGGCGATCGCCAGTTTGGCTGGCTGGGCACGCGACCCACCTGCGATCTGTTGATCAAGCTCCCCGCCTACACTGACCCTTACAAAATTGGCAGCTTTACAGTTTCGCCGCTGGATTTGCTAGAGCGACAGTTGCAGGTGATGACGGCGCGCTATCGCATCGGCGACGGCACCGGGGGCACCTATGTCAATCCTGCCAATAACTGCTCACAAGACTCTAATCAGGCGCTGTTTGCCAGTATTCGCGGCACCCAGCGCACGTTGCGTGAAAATCCACGCATCCTGGAGCTATTGCTGCAAGAACCGGATCAAAAGCAGCAGCTCAGACAGCTCCAAGCTCTGGGAGAAGAATTGGAGCGAAAACTTCAGTCCTTTGGCGGCCCAAGATCCGACTGGGATAAAAACGAATTCAACCTGGGCAGCACGCTAGAAGACAACCCGCTGCGCAACCTGTGGATTGGTTTAGGAAGCTGGCGAACCATGCTGCCGCGCAAGGCCAGTGATGCGATCGCGCACGCATTTTTGAAACATGGCGCATCGGTCTGGATATTGCGAACGAATCAGGTCGGCGGCGATGATCCAGAGATTCAGCCGATCGCACCAATGACGCTCTAAGGTTCAACCGATCTGTAGAAATTCCACTGGTTGCCAGCGCGCTTCCCGCTATACGTTGTACCAAACAGGACTTACGCAGTTGAAACGAGTTCTATAGATTCTGGATGATTTTTCGCGGGCGCAGCCCGCGAAAAATCATCCAACTGCGTCAGTCCTATGCTTAGTTGAATTGCTTAGTTGAATTGCTTAGTTGAATTGCTTAGTTGAATTGCTTAGTCGAATTGCTTAGTTGAATTGCTTAGTCGAATTGCCTTAGTTTAATTTAGGATTTACAGTCTGCGTTTGAATCATCCAACGCTCAAATAGCTATGGCACCTACCCTCTATTCACCTCCCGTGAGTGCACTGCTCCACATCGGAGACAAGCGCCTGCGCCTGCGTCAGAAATGGATTGACTATGCCAAAGAGTATGGCTTCACCGCCGAACATATTCCTGAACTGATTCAAATGGCGATCGACCAAGACCTCAACTGGGCTAGTTCTGAAAGTCTAGAGGTGTGGGCACCAGTTCATGCGTGGCGGGCACTAGGGCAGTTCAAGGCAGAGGCAGCGATTGAGCCACTGCTGTCGATCTTCAACGAGATGGAAGATGGCGACTGGTTTCTGGAAGACATGCCGGAGGTTTTTGCACTCATTGGGCCAGCCGCTCTTGCCCCGGTTAAAGCATTCTTGGAAAACCCAGAAAACTTGTTCTACTGCCGCTGGGCAGCCGCTGATATTTTGGTCGAACTGGGCAAAGCTCATCCAGAGGTTCAAGCCGACTGTATCGCCACTCTAGAGCAGCAGCTTGAGCAATTCTCCAAAAATGGCAGGGACTTCAATGCAGTGCTGATCACCAGCCTGCTCCGTTTGGAGGCTGAAGAATCAGCCCCGATTATAGAGCGGGCGTTTGCTGCTAAGTGGGTAGATGAATCCATTTGCGGAAGCTGGATCGATGTACAGCGAGACATGGGTTTGTTGTCGCGGCAGGAGATCTACAAGCTGCTTCACAACGTTGATGCCGAAAAGCTTCGAGCAAAAGCGCCTAAATTGCTATCCGATCCGGCTAAAGGATTTGGGGCCGCCGCATCAAAGAAAACAAAGAAAACGCAGAAAAAGAAAACTAAATAGTCTGCGATTGACCGGCAGCCCCACTTGCTCGGACTCAGGCACAGGCGTGTATTTGTAAATGCCACCATCTGCTATTCGCGATGGAAACAAGTGCTTGTCGGCTCAGTGTTCATGGCTGAGTCATGCAGTTGTTAAGTTTTCTAAAAAGCACCTAACTGTGCTCTCTTTTGGGGGAACAACAAGAAGATTATGGATTTTCATATTCTCAGTCTTTAGAGCTAATTTATTAAGTCGCTGAAACTCCCATCTGGCAGGGCTTTCAGAAAAACTGC
>RFIF01000050.1 GCA_003695655.1 Cyanobacteria bacterium J069 | reverse complement strand
TCGTTACGGATTTGATTATCTGCGTAGAATCCTACTCAACATTGAATCGCTCACAGATGAGTTTTGCTATTCCATCCATTTTTTGTCCTGTACTTAGATCTGAGCCTAACTTTCCAACCCTCTTCTCCCATCTAACGGTCACGATGTCGTTATTCTGGAGCTATAGCCTGGGCGATCGCATTAATCCGCGTTGAAGTTAAGAACCTGCATCTGGTGAAAACCTGTACCCAGAAGCTGCATTCCAGGATTCCTTCAGGTTTCCGTTCCATTGTTAATATTTAATTGCCTTTTTTCTATTGCAGGCTTTGACTTAGCTCATTAAAATCCCTTGACAGAGATAAGCCTTTTCGCTGGCTTTTTCACTCTATTAATACGGGCTGAATAGATCGCTACTATGTCATTCCAAAATCTAAAGACTTTTGGAAGCTTATCAGGCTTAGAAATGTTCAAACCCGCACCAAATCCAACTGAAATCTTGGGTAGATGATAGACGCACCCGTCATTTGTTCATTGAATTAATTAGGTTGAGCAAGTTGGATTGAGCAAATTGAGTTAACTTGAGCTAACTACTGATTTCATCTTGTATCTAGCTTGTCGGCCCTGGTTTGATAGTCCCTTCAATGCGTTTGAGAGATAGCGAGATTATGGTAGCTTCCCCTGAAAGACAAACCACCGAGACATCTATCAGCAGTTTTGGGCTTGCCCGCGCCACCGTGCAGGGATCACCCCTCAGCCCTGATGAACTTTGGAAGATGCACGCGTTTTGGCGCGCTGCAAACTATCTAGCCCTGGGCATGATTTACCTGCGGGATAATCCGCTACTCCGGGAGCCGCTCAAGGACGAACACATCAAACAACGCCTCCTGGGACACTGGGGTTCCAGCCCAGGCATCGCCTTCCTCTATACGCACCTCAACCGCATCATTAAGAAGTTTGATCAGGACATGCTGTTTCTGGTTGGGCCGGGTCACGGCGCACCTGGTTTCCTCGGACCCTGTTATTTGGAAGGCAGCTATTCTCACTACTTCAGCCACTGCACCGAAGATCTGGATGGCATGAAGCGGTTCTTCAAGCAGTTTTCCTTTCCGGGCGGTGTAGGCAGCCACTGCACCCCCGAAACTCCTGGCTCTATCCATGAGGGCGGGGAATTGGGCTACAGCCTGTCCCATGCCTTTGGCGCAGCGTTTGACAATCCTGACCTGATTGTGGTGGCTATGCCTGGAGACGGAGAAGCTGAAACTGGGCCCCTGGCAACTTCCTGGCATTCCAACAAGTTTCTAAACCCGATCCGCGATGGTGCTGTGCTACCTGTGCTGCACCTGAATGGCTATAAAATCAACAACCCCACCATTCTGTCGCGAATCAGCCATGAAGAGTTAGAAGCTCTGTTTGTAGGTTACGGCTGGAAACCCTATTTCGTGGAAGGCTCGGAACCAGAATCTATGCACCAGGCGCTGGCGGCCACGCTGGATCACTGTGTTGGCGAAATTAAGCAGATTCAGCAGGAAGCTCGCAGCAGCGGCGTGGCCACCCGTCCCCGCTGGCCGATGATTGTGCTGCGCACGCCCAAAGGCTGGACTTGCCCAGGCGAGATCGACGGTCACAAGGTGGAGGGATTCTGGCGATCGCACCAAGTCCCCATGAGCACGATGCACGGCAACGACGAGCACAAGCGTGTCTTTGAAGCTTGGATTCGCAGCTACCAGCCAGAGGAGTTGTTTGACGAAAACGGCACCCTGTTTCCTTACATCAAAGAAGTCGCGCCCCAGGGACTCAAGCGGCTCGGCTCTACGCCCTATGCCAACGGTGGGCTGCTACGCCGCGAGCTAAACATGCCCGACTTCCGGCAATACGGCATCCCGGTCGATCGCCCTGGCGTGATTGAGGCAGAAAACACCCGTCCGCTCGGCGTGTTCCTGCGCGACGTGATGAAACACAACATGACCAGCTTCCGCGTTTTCGGCCCTGATGAAAACACCTCCAACAAGCTCAACGCAGTTTACGAAGTTAGCAAAAAGTTCTGGATCGCTGACTACTTGCCGGAGGATGCAGACGGCGGTGAATTGTCGGTGGATGGCCGCGTCATGGAAATCCTCAGCGAACATACACTGGAAGGCTGGCTGGAAGGCTACCTGCTGACTGGTCGCCACGGCTTTTTCTCAACCTACGAATCTTTCGCCCATGTGATCGACTCGATGGTAGGGCAACATGCCAAGTGGCTAGAAATCTGCAACCACATCAACTGGCGCGAGGAGGTATCGTCGCTCAATCTGCTGATTACCTCCACCGTCTGGAGACAAGACCACAACGGCTTCACGCACCAAGATCCAGGCTTCCTAGATGTAATTCTGAATAAGAGTCCTGAGGTGGTACGGATTTATCTACCGCCTGACGTTAATTCGCTGCTGTCGGTGGCGAGCCACTGCCTCAAGAGCGAAAATTACGTGAACGTGATCGTGTCGGACAAGCAGACTCACCTGCAATATCACGACATGGATGCGGCAGTTCGCAACTGCATTAAGGGCATCGACATCTGGGAATGGGCCAGCACCGACGCAGGCGCAGAACCCGATGTAGTGCTGGCTACAGCCGGCGATATCCCGACAAAGGAATCTCTGGCTGCTTCGGTGATGCTGCGGGAAGCGTTCCCGGATCTCAAGATTCGTTTTGTTAACGTCATTGACCTGTTCAAGCTGACGCCTGCTACAGAACACCCCCACGGTCTCAGCGACAGCGATTTTGACAGCCTATTCACCACCGACAAGCCGATTATCTTCAACTTCCACGGTTACCCCTGGCTGATCCACCGCCTCACTTATCGCCGCACCAATCATGAAAACCTGCATGTGCGTGGCTATAAGGAAAAGGGCAATATCAACACGCCGCTGGAACTGGCTATCTGCAACCAAATCGACCGTTTTAGCATCGCGATCGATGTAATTGATCGAGTCCCTAAGTTGAAAACAGCGGGTGCCCATACCAAAGAGCAACTCAAGGATGAGCAGATTGCCTGCCGTAACTATGCCTTTGAGTATGGAATCGACCGCCCCGACATTGTGAACTGGAAGTGGCCGTACTAGGCTTTCCTCCCTTGAACCAAAAGCGGTCTGTTGCCCCTTGATGATTCGCAGGCAATAGACCGCTGGGTTTTGGAGCTTAAGGGGCTTTGAGCTTGATCGCTAAATGGCTGAGTGCCAGAACGATTAGCCATATCTAAACTTATCTGATCTAACCTCACCCAAGATTTTATTATGCAGACCTTACCCAATCCCGCTTCCGGCTCGGTGCAGATTGAAGACGATCGCACTGGATTATCCATCGAGACTCTCAAACGAGCGTTTCTGGACAATTTGTTCTACATCCAGGGTAAGTTTCCCGCCCTCGCCACCAAAAACGACTACTACATGGCGCTGGCATATACAGTGCGCGATCGCCTCCTGCACCGTTGGCTTAACACCGCCGAAACCTACGGCAATACTCAAGCCCGCACTGTCTGCTACCTCTCGGCTGAGTTTCTCATGGGCCCCCACCTAGGCAACAACCTGATCAACCTCGGCATCTATGACCAAATCAGTCAGGCTATGACTGAGCTAGGACTAGACCTAAATGAACTGCTCCAGCAAGAAGAAGAACCAGGCCTCGGAAACGGCGGACTTGGCCGCCTCGCCGCCTGCTACCTTGACTCCCTCGCAACCGTCGAAATTCCTGCGCTCGGCTACGGCATCCGCTATGAATTTGGAATCTTTGATCAGGAAATCCGCGATGGCTGGCAAGTAGAAATTACGGACAAATGGCTCCGCTATGGCAACCCCTGGGAAATCGCCCGTCCAGATTGGGCAGTAGAAGTAAAGTATGGTGGCCACACAGAGTCCTTTAGTGACGAGCATGGAAACTACCGGGTGCGGTGGGTTCCCTTCAAAGTCGTCAAAGGTCTGCCCTACGACACCCCCATTCTTGGCTACAAAGTAAATACCGCAAACACCCTCCGCCTCTGGTCAGCAGAAGCGACAGAATCATTTGACTTTGGTGCGTTTAACTCAGGCGACTACTTCGGCGCAGTCCACCAAAAAAGCAATTCGGAAAATATCTCTAAGGTTCTATATCCCAACGATGAACAGTATCAGGGGAAAGTGTTGCGACTAGAGCAACAGATGTTTTTCGTCTCTTGCTCGCTGCAAGACATGATTCGTATTCTGCACGGGCAGGGGATGCCGCTCGATCGATTCCCCGAAAAGTTCACCGTTCAGTTGAATGACACCCACCCGGCGATCGCCGTTGCCGAACTCATGCGCCTGCTCATGGACGAACACGGAATGCCGTGGGATACCGCCTGGAGAATCACCACACAAACCTTTGCCTACACCAACCACACACTCCTGCCCGAAGCCCTAGAGCGCTGGCCCCTCAAACTCTTTTCAGAACTGCTGCCGCGCCACATTGAAATCATCTATGAAATTAACAACCGATTTCTAGACGATGTCCGCCTCAAGTTTCCCGATGATCCTAGCCGTCTCAGCCGCCTCTCCCTCATAGACGAAAGCGGTGAAAAATACGTCCGCATGGCCAACCTCGCCTGCGTAGGCAGTAGCGCCATCAACGGCGTCGCCGCCCTCCACAGCGAGCTAATCAAGCAGACGGTGCTCAAAGACTTCTACGACATGTATCCCAGCAAATTCACAAACGTCACCAATGGGGTAACACCCCGCCGTTTCATAGTCTTAAGCAACCCACGCTTAACAACCCTGATCAATGGCAAAATTGGCGACACCTGGATCAAAAATCTAGATGAACTACGTCAGCTAGAACAATTTGCAAACGACTCCAGCTTCCGATACGAATTTCGCCAAATTAAACAAGCAATCAAGCAAGATTTGGCAAATCATATTAGAACGCAAACAGACATTGAGGTTGACCCCGCTTCACTATTCGACATTCAGGTTAAACGCATCCACGAATACAAGCGACAGCATCTCAATGCACTCCACATCATTCATCTTTACAACCGCATCAAGGCAGATCCCAGCGCCGAAATTACTCCCCGAACTTTCCTCTTCGGCGGCAAAGCAGCCCCAGGCTATTACATGGCCAAGCTCATCATCAAGCTAATCAACTCAATCGGCGATGTCGTCAATCGAGATCCTGATGTAGCTGGACGACTAAAGGTGGTATTTCTCAAAGACTACAACGTGAAATTTGCCCAGCGCGTCTATCCAGCCGCCGACCTATCAGAGCAAATCTCTACCGCAGGCAAGGAAGCCTCTGGTACAGGGAATATGAAATTTTCTATGAACGGTGCATTGACGATTGGAACCCTAGACGGTGCGAATGTAGAAATTCGCGAAGAAGTAGGTGCAGAAAACTTTTTCCTGTTCGGTCTCACCACGGAAGAAGTAGCTACAAAAAAAGCTACAGGCTATAACCCGCGAGCATACTACGAAAGCAACGAGGATCTGAGGCAAGTGATCGATCGCATCGCATCAGGTTTTTTCTCCCACGGCGACACAGCACTATTCCGTCCGCTGGTGGACAATCTCCTTTACAAAGACGACTACCTCTTACTAGCCGATTACCAGAATTACATTGACTGTCAGGAACGGGTTAGCCAGTCCTACCGGAACTGGGATCACTGGACATACATGTCCATCCTCAACACAGCTCGCATTGGGAAATTCTCCTCTGACCGCTCCATTCGCGAATACTGCCAACACATTTGGAATGTTCATCCAGTACCCATCGAAATAAAAGATTATGCTCAAGCCTAACAGCAAACAAAAAGTGCGATCGCTTGAATAAAAACTATAAATGGAAAAAACAAGAAACCCCCCGTAGAGATGAACTCTAAAGGGGGTTTCAAGATTAACCTGGCACCGAGCTATTTTTGCAGGCAGCTACCCACCAACTATCTTC
>RFIF01000527.1 GCA_003695655.1 Cyanobacteria bacterium J069 | reverse complement strand
TCGTTACGGATTTGATTATCTGCGTAGAATCCTACTCAACATTGAATCGCTCACAGATGAGTTTTGCTATTCCATCCATTTTTTGTCCTGTACTTAGGGTGCCGCTATGTCCGGTGTTTTGGTGGCTGGATACCGCGAAACAGGCGACGCCACGTTCCTGATCCTTTTGCTGGATTAATGCTGGATTGATGGCTTCGCTTCATCAGCCCTATCGATTTATCCCCTGATCGCTTTTATCCATAGCTTCTACAACACTTACGCAGCGAAACTTTTCTATTGTTCTAATGGCGATCGCCTCGATTTCTACGGGAATTGCTGCCTGCCTATCGACTCAGCCGCGCGCGATCGCCCAAACCTCCCGCCCCTATGCCATTGACGATCTCATCACGCTCTATGCCGCCTTTGATCTCTGTGCCCGCATTTTAGAAAACCACGGCAACGACCTGAGCCACGACAACACTCCCAACAGCGCCAGGATGTGGTGAACCTGACCGCCGCCCCGGCTACGACCAGATCAACCTCTACGGCATTTCCTAGGGCACCTATTAACCCGGCAATATTTGACTTTGCATACCGAACCACCCTCATCCCCCAACCCCTTCTCCCATAAAAGGAGAAGGGGAGCCGGATCGGAAGTCCCTCGCCCATTTTGAGAGAGGGATTAAAGCCTTCGGCATACCAGAAAAGGGTGAGGGCGGATGTAGTCACAACAATTGCCATTTGCCTCGTTGATTGAGCTGATGAATCACCGCCCCGGACAGGTCGCTGCCACTTGCCACTGCCGATCCATGAGCGAGAACGGGGGAGACGATGACCTTTACGGGCGTGATTACCGGAGCGCTCTTTTTTTTGCCAGTGGAGCCTGTCCTCGCCAGCGAACATGCTCCGGTCACCAGCCCCATTCCCACGCGGGTGCTGCAAGGGCGCTGCGACGTGCAAACCAACACTGGAGATGGGCATCGAGGCGATGGAGGGACTGACCAACGGCACTTTTGTAGAGTTTTCCAGCACAGGTCACGGGGCGATCGTCGCCTCTCAGTGCGCCAAAGACATTGACGTGGCGTTTGTGAATAATCCCAAACAGGTTCCTAATACGAGCTGCACCGCTGATTTATTCCCTCAGTTTGTACTGCTGCCCGCCGAATAGCGATCGCCCTCGATTTCCTATCCGAACCGAACCAGACGCCCGACGGTCGCTGCCTTGTCGAGGTCAGCCCCATTTTTGTGTACGAATAAATGCTTTGTCACTGAGCGCCATCCGTATGGAGACATGCCAGTCATGTCTGATTATGGGGGCGCGCCCCACTCAACCCAAAATTTCCGCCGGAGTCAGCGCCCAGGCAGGCACCACCGTCGATTGAATGGCTTCTGCCTCGCCGTAAACCCGGTCTTCGTACTGACCATTCACCCAGAGGCACAGCGTCACCTGCCGGGTTTCGGGATCGACAATCCAATATTCCGCGATGCCGCGTGCTGCGTACTCGGTGCGTTTGTGGCGATAGTCGCGGTCACGGTTGACCTGGCCCGGGCTAACCACTTCCACCACCAGCGCCGGGGGCGGCATATCGCGGGTTAGGGTGGCGCGGGAAGCACCCGCCACCGCCGCCTTCGAGTCTTCCGTATGCACCAGCAAATCGGGAATCCGAGCCGTGGCCCGCCGCCCAGTCACTTCGATTTCTGTGCCCCAAACGACCCAATCAGCCGGAACGTATTTGATCAACTCCAGGAGCAGCTTGCGCGCAATACTAAGATTCTCATCACTTTCGGGGGGCATTGCGACCAGCGCTCCGTTCACCAATTCGTACCGAGTATCGGTGCCGTCGTCATGGCGCAAATAGTCCTCAAAGGTCAGGGATTGGGATTCGGTTTGGAGGGCTTGGCTCATGGGTAGAGCGCTCCGCTTGTATGTGCCTGCTGGAGCTATTCTAACGAGATTCGTCCGTCGGGTTATAGACCAAATCAAGTGAACCCAAACTAGAAGCTGGTGACAGGACTCGAACCTGCGACCGGCTGATTACAAATCAGCAGCTCTACCAACTGAGCTACACCAGCGATCGCCCTACATCATAACATTGGGATTTGGCCGTTAGCCAGGTTTTATGAAGGCGGCGCTTCCGTCAGCCAATCGAGAAAGGTGTTAGCCAGAATGGCTGCCTGAGTGCGATCGCGCAGTTCTAGCCGATTCAGAATATTGGTGATGTGATTTTTCACAGTGCCCTCTGAAATATAAAGCGCCCGCGCAATTTCGCGATTGCTAGCCCCTTGGGCCACCAGCCTGAGAACTTCACGCTCACGGGGTGTAAGACTGGCGAACCCATCAGGTGGAGCAAGGGAAACCGCAGCGGAGGGCGCGGCAACCTGAGTCAGCAGCTTGGGCAAAATGCCAGGGCTAATTTGGGTGTAGCCTTTATGAGCAGCGCGGATCGCCTGGGCCAGATCTTCCGACGGGGTGTCTTTGAGCAGGTAGCCCGTTGCGCCGTTTTGCAGGGCCGCGGTGACATATTCCTGATCGTCGAAAGTGGTGAGGATGAGAATTTTAGTATGGGGAAACTGGCGGGCGATCGCCCCTGTTGCGGCCACGCCATCCATCACAGGCATCCGAATGTCCATCAGCACCAGATCGGGATGCAACTTTTCAACCTGTTGCACGGCAACTTGACCATTTTCTGCTTCGCCGACGATCTGTAAATCGGACTCCAGTTCGAGCAGCGCTTTCATACCCTGGCGAATCAAATGCTGATCGTCAGCTAGAACAATCTGGATCATGTCGCAATCCTCTCTAGCGGAATGTGAACTGTAATGGTGCAACCCTGCCCTGGTGATGTTTGCAATTCAAAGATGCCGCCCAGCGCTTCGGTACGTTCTCGCATACTCTGAAGACCAAAGCCAGTGCGGTTTTGGGATGGGTCAAACCCCACGCCGTCATCTTGAATCAGCAGATGCAGCGTGGCGGCCGTGTCTTGCAAATCGAGCAAGACCTGAGTAGGCCGGGCATATTTGCAAATGTTGGTAAACGCTTCTTGCACAATGCGATAAAGACTTGTAGAAAGGTCTGCGGGCAGCGGCCCGTCCAGGTGAATTTGGCAGATCGGCGCGATGCCCGTGGCCTGTTCAACATTGCGGGCAAGGAGGGCGATCGCTGCTTCCAGTGATTGCTCTTGCAAAGGGTCGGCCCGCATCGCCGCCACCGATTGGCGCACATCCTGAAGCGCTGTAGACCCCAACACTTTGGCCTCTTTCAAAAACTGGTGGGCCCGCTGCGGGTTGCTCTGCCAGAGTTTTAGCGCCCCTTCCACTTGCAGGTTCAGTGCGGTCAGTGAATGCCCCAGCGAGTCGTGAATTTCACGGGCAATGCGGTTGCGTTCTTGGGACATAGCCAGTTTTTCTACCCGCAGAGCATAATTTCTCAGTTGAGCGTTGGCGGCGGTCAGCTTGTCGCGGCTCTGGCGCTCGGTCAGTAGCGCATTTACCAGCAGCAGCAAAAACAGCAGCGTCATGCCCAACAGCAGCCCCCAACTGTAGGCAAAGCTCCAGGCTGGCACTCGCGGGCGATCGCGCCACCCCACTGGCAAGCGCTCGTACAAATCTTGCAATCGCTGGATCAAAACCAGCAAAAACAGAGCATAGGCCATTCCCGTCGTCACCACGCGACCCGGCAGCGCAAACATCAGGCAACTGCGCAGCGCAAACACCACCACCAAAAACGAAAACAGCCGCATTTCTCGGAGATCGCCTGCCGTGGCAATCAAAATCAGCAACCCCTCCAGCAGCACAAACCCGATG
>RFIF01000526.1 GCA_003695655.1 Cyanobacteria bacterium J069 | reverse complement strand
GGGATCAAAAGTGCCCGCTGGCTTGACTCAGACAGGACTTACGCAGTTGAAACGAGTTCTGTAGATTCTGGATGATTTTTCGCGGGCGCAGCCCGCGAACAATCATCCAACTGCGTAAGTCCTATCAGATTTAGAAGAAGATGCAAGACCTATCTCATGGTATTCACGGCTACTAATGGATATTCTGGATTTTCACGAAAACTTAACCGGACTTTTTACAACTTTTAACGCCTTATAGAAACTTTTACTATGCGTAGTGTCCATTATTTAAAGAACTACCTGATCTACCAGGTGGTAGAAATTACCGATAAGGGACGTTAGCACGGGAGTTTAAGGTGGCGCTGATCAATCCCGAAAGTTTTCATAATTCAGCAAACTTTGATCACAGTTGCCAAAACGTTTGCAGCTAAAGGCAGTCGCAGCTAAAGGCAGTCTAAGTAAACAGAGCGTAAATAGAGCCGCTCATCAAAATGCTGCACTCCGACAGTAGAGCTACGACGCGATTTCCAACCTGCA
Source organism: Cyanobacteria bacterium J069 (assembly GCA_003695655.1). Classification (GTDB taxonomy): domain Bacteria; phylum Cyanobacteriota; class Cyanobacteriia; order Elainellales; family Elainellaceae; genus Thermoleptolyngbya. Next base: position 13,330 of record RFIF01000526.1, on the reverse strand, counting down.
ATGTCCCTCATAGCGGAGGTGAGATGCGGGAGTGAGATTTTGGGGACTATTGCTCTGCCACGCTGATGCAAGAGGAATTAGGGCTGAAAAGCATCTCTAACAAAGCTTCTAGGACTTTACCAGGACTTTAGTTGTCTTCCCCATCTGATCGACTGCGATAAGAAGCAAACAAAGCAGCATAAACCGGAAGCCACAAACTAACGCCACGAACTAACGCCACAAACTAGAAGGCAGTGGAATGATTGCGATTGATTCCACTGCAACGGATTTCACCGCGACGGATTCCTTTGCGTTGATAGCACGTCCTTCTATCTTCGATACTTTACAGAGACGAAAATCTGTCTGTGGACTGACCTTGTGGCTCTATTTTGGGGTGAAATTTTTGGGGTGAAATTTTTGGGGTGAAATTGTGATCCCGATGCTCAGGGTGGAGCATCTTGAGAGGGGCGATCGCCCGGTAGAGGCAGCCCCGAGTCCGCGGGCAGGTTAAGCGGGCTTCCCTCAGCGGGCAGCGTCAACACGGATTCGGGCAGCGAGACAGGCGACCCAATCGGGATCACTGGCTGGCTGGGAGGAACCACAGGCACGGGCGGCGGAGCGGGGCTGACGGTTCGATTGAGCTGACGCAGCACCTCTTCCTGTTCGCGCAGGCGGAGGTCATGAACCTGTCGTCGCCATGCCTCTGCCTGCTCGCGGGCTTCCTGATGGAGCGATCGCCCCCAAGTCACCTGATTCGCCTCGTCGATGGCCGCTTCTAGCGATCGCACATCTCCCTGGCGAGCCAGCTCAGCCGCCCGATTCAGCCGGGGGCGATCTTCAATCGTCTCAATTTGCCGTCGCCAGGTGCTGATCAGGGCCTGCGCCTGATCATATTGCGGAGTGCCGTAGAGAACTTGCTCCGCCTCACTGACCGCCGCACGGAGATTTTCCGGACTACCTTCCTGTGCCAGCCGGCGGGCCGCGTCTAACCGCCCCACGTCGGTCGTCGCCTGTTCCGTTTCCCACTGGCGAATCAAATCGTTTACCCCAACCGACTTGTTTGCTGGAGCAGGCGATCGCTTGGCCGCCGCTTTGCTGTCGCGGGCAGACTGGAGCAGCCGCATCAAAGCCTGATACTGGGTGTTTGCCCAATATTGGTTGCCCACCGTCAGCAGCAGGCGAGCGGTCGAAAGCGCCCCAAACCAGTTTTCTTCGTCAATTTCTGTCTCGACCTGGCTATAGAGATCTTCTGCCTTCGCCCAGATTGTCTCCCAGTCTTTAATTTTTGCTGCTGCCAGGTCGGCGGTGGCGACATTAAACGGCACTTGCTTGGCAATATCCCGAGCACGATCCAGAGAACCCGCCTGAAACTCGGCCTCGCCGAGCCGCAGAATGTCTTGCGTCCACTGCTCAATCAGGCGATCGCTCTTGCCGCGCAGGGGATCTTTCGAGTCCACCTGGTTGACAAGCTGAATGGCACGCCGCAAGTCCTCAACCGTTTGTTTGCTAGCTAAGATTTCGCTGCAATAGACCCGTGTAGAGCTAGAGTTGCTGCCCTGGGCGACGTTCCAGCAGCGGGGCAGCGCTGGCAACACCAGCAAATGGCGCACCGCCACCGTGCCCACGCCGACGGGCAGCAATAGCAGCAAGAATAACCCCACAGTTCCCCACAGCCAGCTCGTTTCCCGCACCCGCTGGGATGCTTCTAGCTCATCTGGGCCAGCGGCCGACGATGGTAAATCGGAATGGGGAGGCCGAGGTTCGGCAGGAGGTTCGGCAGGAACAGTCGCCATGAGAGAACGGTGCAGCGGCAGGCAAAGCGTGATTCTAAGGCACTTACTATTTTAATGGCACAATCTCCGGCTGTCAGATTCAAGCTCAGGACTTACGCAGTTGAAACGAGTTCTGTAGATTCTGGATGATTTTTCGCGGGCACAGCCCGCGAAAAATCATCCAACTGCGTAAGTCCTAAAGCTAATAGACGCAAGCGATCAGACGCGATCTGCCAGACTCAAGCTGCCACTCAAGCTGTGACTCAAGCTATGGATAGGAGAGCAGGGCTGAAGTCTTAGAAGGTCGGGAAACGCAGCCTTTAATTCTGCAAGCTTGGGTTCTGCAAGCGGGACACGGCCTCAGTGTGCCAGGCGTTTTCTTCGGGGATGGTGCGATCGGCTTGCTCTGCGCAGGTTTGCCATTCGGCGGTGGCGGGTCTGCCTTGGGCACTCCAGACCTGAGCGAGCAGGCAGTGGGCCGAGGCACGCTGGGGGTCAATTTGGATAGCGGTTTGCAGGTTGGCAGCCGCTTCTTCAAACCGTTCCTGCTTGAGGTAAACCCATCCCAGGTTGTTGTGGTAGCTGTAGGAAAAATCCTGGCTGGGGGGGTTGATTGTTTCTGCGGGACTGCCATCCTCTCCTGCGGGACTGCCATCTGCCAAGAGCTGCTGTCCCTGCATGAGGGTGGTTGAGGCCAGGTCGTATTGCCCATTGCGGATATAGAGTCGCGAGAGGGGAACGCTGGCCTGCGGCAGACCGCCTTGAAGCGCGAGACGATATTGGGCGATCGCCTTTTCCGCACTCTGCGTGTCTTCGTAGACGGTGCCCAGGTCATAGTGGGTTTGGGCGTCGTCGGGGTCGAGGGCGAGCGATCGCCGCAAACGGTCTTCGGCACGGGTCATTTCGCCCTGCGCCTGGCTGTTGTTGCCCCAAGCAGCATAGATCCGGGCAATGCGGGGCAGGTTAGCGTGCAGCCCCAGCAACAGCAGCAGCAGCCCCGTTGACAGTCCTAGCTTGGCTTCATGCTGATAATGGGGCGCAACGCCCAGCCGCATCAGTCCTCGCTCCGTGGCCGTTTGTCCCGCCTGGGTCAGCGCAGTTTTCCCCGTTAGCAGCGTCAACACACTCTGCCCAACGATGATAAAAGAACCCAGGAAATCTGGCCCGCCCGTCAGAAACTTGCCAGAAATATCTACGACCAAGCTGAGGCTGGCTGCCAGGGTAGTGATGGTGAGCGCATCCCACAGCCAGTCGAGGCGATCGCGCGGGTCGAGTGGTTGGGGAAAGTTCCACCACCAGGCGCTGGCGGGCGGGTTCAAACTCTCGCGCCAGGTGGCCAGGTTGAGATGACGGGCGATCGCCTCTGATTGGCTGCGTAGTCGTTGATCGAGCCGATAGATTTGCACCCGAATTGTCGGATCGGCAGGCGCTTTGTCGAGCGCAGCCTGCAAGGCATCTCGCGCCGTTAGCACCTGCAAAATGACCGCTTCACTGGGTTTGTCGGCTTGGGCTTCTAAGGCAGTCAGCGCCGCATCGTAGCGCTGAAGGACAGGATGGGGAGTTGCGGGCTGAGAAGAGTCGGGCGGAGTCATGAGCAAATCCTCCACAGAAGACCGATTGCAAATTGCTAGGGCGCGTCGTCAATTCACCTCAGAACCCTTAAGGAATCAGCACTATCGCGCCCGCCCAAACAAACCAGGCTAGGGGCTGAAACTCCTCAGAAACCTAATATTTCGCCGATAATTGATGACAGCCCCTAGATCGCCGAGCAAATCGCAAAACAGTCGAGGCTTTTTATAACACCAACTGCGTGACCCAGGTTTCCGCATCGCTTTTGCTAGAAGCACTGGATTGTCGCCTTGCCAGCCGCCAGGTTTTGCCCTCAATCTGCCGCTGAAGATAGATCTCAAACGGGTTGGATTTTTGCGCGACATCCCGCCCCGGAAACTCCAGCGTCACATCGTAGGTGCCCCGCACCCGAAACCCGTTCAGGTTGTCAATTTTCAGCCCTTCTTCGTCGGTGATTTTGACATTGCTAATGGTGAAAGGGGGAAACTTGGGATCACGCGGATTCAGCAGTTGGATGAGGTCTTCCTGCGTCTGGCTGAACTGGAGGGCGATCGCCCGCTCCACAATATCGCGACCCGGCCCCGAAATGGAGCTACAGGCAGTCATTAGGATGGCGAGGAAGATGGCAAGAATAGCGCGGCGCATGGGTCGTGGTGATGAGATGGGGGATGATGGGATGAGGGGAAGGGGCAACGGCTGGAATCGGGTAGGATTGAAACGCTCCTCATCGCCTAATCTCATCATCTCATCATCTTTTCCCCCTCCTCACCCCAAGACTCACCCTAAAGACTATGAGCAGCAAAAGCCTGGGACTATCAGACGCCCTGCATGACTATCTGTTGTCGGTGTCGCTGCGGGAGCCGGACGTGCTGCGATCGCTCCGCGAGGAAACTGCCCGCCATCCCCAAAGCGTGATGCAGATTACGCCCGACCAGGGGCAGTTTTTGGCGCTGCTGGTGCAGATCCTCGGTGCTACCAAAACGCTAGAAATCGGCGTGTTTACAGGCTATAGCGCGCTATCGGTGGCGCTGGCGCTGCCAGAGACGGGCAGGGTAGTGGCGTGCGATGTGAGCGAAGACTTTACGGCGATCGCCCGTCGCTATTGGCAGCAGGCGGGCGTGGCGCACAAAATTGATTTGCACATTGCACCCGCGCTGGAAACGCTGGATCGCCTGCTGGCAGAAGGGCAGGCGGGCACGTTCGACTTTGCCTTCATTGACGCCGACAAGGGCAACTACTGGAACTATTACGAGCGATCGCTCCAACTCCTGCGCTCCGGCGGGCTGATCGCGGTGGACAACGTGCTCTGGAGCGGCGACGTGATCGATCCCAACGACCAGTCTGCAAACACCCTCGCCATTCGCGAGTTCAATCAAAAACTTCACCAAGACGATCGCGTTTCCCTCACCATGATTCCCCTATCGGACGGGCTGACGCTAGCGATGAAGCGGTGATGGGAGAGAGAGGAGGGTAGAGAAAGGGGCGATACTTGCAACAGGAAAGACTTAATAGAAGGGCGCTACCAATCGGCTGTACGACTCAACTATTCTGATGAAATCAGCGGCTCAATATACGCTAAAAGCTGAGGCAAGTTTTCTTGGAGAACCGTCCAAACTTCTTCTAAATCAACCTCGTCATAATCATGAGTGATGACATCCCTCATTCCGGCAATTCGTTTCCAAGGAATCTCTGGATGGCTTGCTTTAAAGCTTGAAGAAAGTCGCTTTGTTGCTTCACCAATAATCGTAATGCGGCGCAAAATTGCGTCTTGCTTTTCAATATTGGTTTCTAAAGTGGCAAAATCCTGACCTTCGGCATATCGCAAAGCCAATTTGATTGCTTCCAAAATATCAACCAAAGCTTCAGAATCACGCGACATAAATTGTTTCAGCACTTTCCAAAATATGTTTGCGCCGCAGCCAGTTATGGCTCTGCTCAATAGCCCGCTTGCTCACCAAATCCACAGAGCGATGAAGTAACGTTTCCAGTTCTTCCTTGAGCTGCATTTTTTCAAACAGCCCTCGTTTTGCAGAAGGCTGATAGGTAACCAAAATATCAACATCACTCTCAGAATTAAAGTCGTCTCGCAAAACAGAACCAAAAAGCCACAATTCTGCGATGTGCCAGCGCTTGCAGATTGCGGCCAGATCTTGAGGCGTAATGCCCAAGCGCTTGTAAATCGCAGGATGATCTAGTTGAACACTCATCGGGCTACCTAAGTCAGCAATTTGGACAACTTTTTGGAGAATTGATGGATAGTGGACGCTCTTATCCCTCATTGTAAGAGTTGCGGTTCTGCCAGCCAATCTTCGCGGCTGGGGCATTTTCGGAAAATCTAAATAAATTGCCGCAGACAATCCAAAATCCAAAATCCCCAACCTAAAATTCCTCCATACCTTACTCTCCATTCTTTGCACGTCCTCCACCTGTTCACCAAACCCACCTCCGGCGAACCTCCCGTGCCAACTGACCAGCTTACGCTGCGGCGCGGAGTTGGCATTGAAGGCGACGCCCAGGCGCGGGTGGGTAGTCCCCGGCAGGTGCTGCTGGCCAGCGCTCCGGTGCTGGCGGCGTTTGGTCTGCGTCCAGGAGATTTGCGGGAGAACGTGCTGCTGGATGGCGTGGCGGAGGAACTAGCGTCGGGTCAGGTGTTGCAGCTCGGCGACACGGCGCGGGTGCGGATCATGGGCGACTGCGAACCCTGCGCCTACTTGAACACACTCCAGCCGGGACTGGCCAAGCGAATCAATGGGCGGCGGGGAATGCTGGCAATGGCGATCGCCGATGGGGTGGTGCGCGTGGGCGATCGCGCTACGGTTCTGCCGCAGACCTTTCCACCCGTGCCCAACGACACACGGGGCAAACTGCATGAGTTTGTGGCGCGGATTCCGCCGGGGCGCGTGGTGTGCACGACGGAGCTAATTAGGGCGCTGGGGCTGACTGCCAGCCACTATCGCGTGATTCCCGTGCTGCTAAGGAAAGCCGATGCGGGGCTGCCGGTGCATCGGGTGGTGGGCGCAGGTGGTCGGCTGCTGACTCAGCACTTACCCGACCAAGCGGAACGGCTAACGGCCGAGCAAGTGCAAATCGAACAAGACGGTGTGCAGTCGGTATTCTATTGGCAGCCGGATCAGTTTCACGCGCTGGATGCCTGAATCGCCAGATTGCGCCATCTGGTAGGGAAATCCGAACTCGCGCAACCCAAACCCCAGCCGCTTAAAATAAAAGGCGATCGCGAGATGATCTCGCACCAGATGATCTCGCACCTTAGAAGGATGTCACCCTAACGCCATTCATCCTTCATCCCTCCACCTTCATCCTTTCCACTCAACCTTATCCCTTCATTCCAAAACCTATGACGACGATTCTGGAACAGGGCAATATTTCAATCCATACCGAGAATATTTTCCCGATTATCAAGAAGTGGCTCTATTCTGACCACGAGATTTTCCTGCGGGAACTGGTGTCCAATGCCGTAGACGCCATTCAAAAGCTGCGGATGGTGTCGCACTCCGGCGAATATTCCGGCGACCTGGGCGAGCCGCTGATCGAGATTAAGATTGATAAAGATGCCAAAACGCTGTCGGTGTCCGACAACGGCATCGGCATGACCGCCGACGAGGTGAAAAAGTACATCAACCAGGTGGCTTTCTCCAGTGCCGAAGAGTTTGTGGAGAAGTATAAAGCCAGCGGCGACCAGCAGATTATTGGGCACTTTGGGCTGGGCTTCTATTCGTCCTTTATGGTGGCGAAGCACGTCCAGATCGATACGCTGTCTTATCAGGATGGTTCTCAGCCCGTCCGGTGGAACTGTGACGGCTCCACGGAATTCCAGCTTTCCGACTCCGATCGCACGACGCGCGGCACCACCATTACCCTGACGCTGCAAGACGAAGAAGAGGAATACCTGGAAACCGCCCGCATTCAGCAGCTTGTGCGGAAATATTGCGACTTTATGCCCGTGCCGATCCATCTGGACGGGGAGCAGATCAACCGCCAAAAAGCGCCCTGGAAAGAGTCGCCTAGCTCGCTGACCAAAGAGGATTACCTGGAGTTCTATCGCTATCTCTACCCGTTCCAGGAAGACCCGCTGCTGTGGGTGCATCTGAATACGGACTATCCCTTTGTGGTGAACGGCATCCTCTACTTCCCCAAGCTGCGGCCGGATGTGGATGTCACCAAGAGCCAGATTAAGCTGTTCTGCAATCAGGTGTTTGTGAGCGACAACTGCGAAGAGGTGATTCCTCGCTTTCTGATGCCGCTGCGGGGCGTGATCGACAGCTCCGACATTCCGCTGAACGTGTCGCGCAGCTTCTTGCAGAACGATCGCACGGTGCGCCGAATCTCCGACTACATTGCCAAGAAAGTGGGCGATCGCCTCAAGGAACTCTACCGCGACGACCGCGAGGCCTACATCCGCAGTTGGCAAGACCTGGGAACCTTTGTCAAGTTCGGCTCGATGAACGACGACAAGTTCAAGAAGCAGGTCGAAGACATCCTCATCTTCCGCACTACTTACGCCGAACCCCAGGACACTGCGCCCGCCGTGGAAGTGCAAACCGCCGAGGGCGACGTGTGGCAAGAGCCGGGCAGCGCCACGCCGTCTAACACGATCGATGGCAAAACCTATACAACCCTCAAGGACTATCTGGAGCGGGTCAAAGAGCGCCACGAAAACCGCGTCTTCTATTGCAACGACGAGTCCGGGCAGGCGACCTATGTGGAGCTACACAAGAGCCAGGGTCTAGAGGTGCTGTTCCTGGATTCGTTCATCGACTCGCACTTTGTCAGCTTCTTGGAGCGGGAATATCCCGACGTGCGCTTCTCGCGGGTGGACTCGGAGCTAGACGACACGCTGATCGACAAAGATCAGGCAAACGAAATCGTCGATCCAACGACCAACAAGACCCGCAGCGAACAGGTGAAAGAGCTATTTGAAAAAGCGCTGAACAAGCCCAAGCTGACGATTCGCACGGAAGCGCTGAAGTCGGACAATGCCGAAGCCGCGCCGCCTGCGATCGTGCTGCTGCCGGAGAGCCTGCGCCGCCTCCAGGAAATGACTGCGCTGTTGCAACAGCAGGAAATGGCGTTCCCTGAAGAACACATTCTGCTAGTGAACACGGCTCATCCGCTGGTGCAAAACCTGATCTCGCGCAGCCAGAGCACCATCCTCCAGCCAGACGGCTCTGCCGCCTCAGACGACCTCTCGACACTGCTCTGCCAGCACATCTATGACCTGGCGCTGATGAGCCAGAAGGGCTTTGATGCCGAAGGCATGAAGTCGTTTGTGGAGCGATCGAATCAGGTGCTGACCCGATTGACGAAGTAAGCGCCGGATGAAATGCAGCGCTGTTTTACCTAGTAAGCAGCACAACGCTGTATAATGATTGCTTATGCCAATAAATGACTTAGAGACACTGCTATGAGCCGCACTTGTGACCTCACTGGCAAGAAGGCCAACAATGGCTATGCCGTTTCCCACTCGCACCGTCGCACGAAAAAGCTGCAACAGGTGAACCTGCAAGAAAAGCGGATCTGGTGGCCGCAGGGCAAGCGGTTTGTAACGCTGCGCCTATCGACCAAAGCCATCAAGACCCTGGAAAAGAAGGGGATTGACGCAATGGCGAAGGCCGCTGGCATTAACCTGAACAAGTTTTAAGGCAGGTTTTCAGGCTAGAAGGTCTGACTCCAGACGGTCTGAAGTCGGTGGATTTTCAATTCAAAAGGGCGTGAAAGTTATCCTTTCACGCCCTATTTGTGTGAGATCGCCTTTTCTAGGGTGTCATCCTGCAAGCGGGCTGATGCCTGAAGGATGCTGAGGTAAATGGAAGACGCGCCCCAGGGTCTGTTATGTCGGCGTCCTGTCAGTCCTTGAAACCTGGCTCCTGGAACCTGACACTCGAACTTTAAGCGGGCTGCCGCAAGAAACTGAGCAGCTCTCGGTTGACGGTTTGCGGAACTTCCTGCTGAATCCAGTGGCCACAGTCGGGGACGCGGGTGAGGCGGAAGGGTGCTTTGACCAATGTATCCAGGTTTTGCAATAGCTCCTGACCGAGAAAATGATCGTCTTCGCCCCAGAGGACGAGCGTGGGCACAGTGACGGGAGCAGGCGATCGCCCCCAATCGCGCAGCAGCCGCCGGGGAGACAGCAGTTGCCGATAGTAATTAATGGCAGCGGTCAACACGCCCGGTTTTTCCAGCGCGGCCTGGTAAATGTCCACATCCTGGCGGCTAAAGGCACCCTTGCGGACACAGAGTTCCTGCATGGCCGTCGTCACGAAGTTGCGCAGGTTTTGGCGGATCAGCCACTCTGGCAGCCCCGGCACCTGGAACGCCAGCATATACCAGCTCCGCCGCAGTTGGTCGAGGTTTCCAGACAGTTCTTGCAGCAGGCGGTGGGGATGGGGTGCGTTGAGAATAGCCAGCCGATGGAGCCGCTGCGGCACAGTTTGCGCCAGGTGCCAGGCGATCGCCCCGCCCCAGTCGTGCCCCACAATGTGCGCCTTGAGATAGCCCAGATGGTCGATTAGCCCCTGGATATCAGCGCTGAGCGTGTCCAGATCGTAGCCGCTGCTCGGCTTGTCGGAGTCGTTGTAGCCGCGCAGATCAGGCACAACCACCTTGAAATGCTTTGCCAAAGCCGGAATCTGATGTCGCCAAGAGTACCAAAATTCGGGAAAGCCATGCAGCAAGATCACCAGCTCACCCTCCCCTTGGGTCACACAGTGCAGCCGGATGCGGTTGGTTTCAATAAAGCAGTGCTGCCAGCCAGCAGCTTCGGGCGATCGCTGAGGCGAAAAATCAAGGGTCATGGGGGTCGTGCGTAGCGCTAGTTACAGATATTTTTAATTTTACGCCTGCAAAAGGGGGATGGGCCCACCGTAAATTCCTGGCGAAAATTGTGGCGAAAAAATTGTGGCGAAATTGTTACGAAAGGGCGAGCGATCGCCAGTTTTAGAATAAAGCTGCTGAAAAAGCGTTCCGTTTCGATGGGTTATTGCTACATTGTGTAGTCATGATGGCTTGTCTAGCCGCATTGCTTGCCTGTTTGAAATGTCTCCGGTCGTCGTCATTTTGCTTGCGCCATGTCTCACCCTCCTGCTGCCCAATCTGCTGCCCCCGAAAACCTCAACCAATTGGATCGGCAAGAGCCAGAGCCAGCGGCGATCGCCTCGACCCGTGTCACGGTAGAACCAGGATTTGAAGGCACTGCCGATCGCTTTTCGTTTGAAGACTATGCCGATCGGCTGATGGACGACCTGTTTGGCGACCTGGAAGAAGCGCTGGAGCAGGGACGAGTCGTATCTACCGAGCTGCCTGAAGAACTGGTGATGCAGCAGGGCCGCACAGCCCGAGGAACGGGCACCCCCACCCCAGTTAGCGTGGCAGACGTGGCGATTCCACCAGTTTTGGCAACCCGATCGCAGGAGCGGATTCCCGAAAGTTCATGGCGCAAATCGTCGAATGAGTTTGACCCTTCGGAGTCAGGCTTTGTGCCAGAGCTAAACCCGGAGCCAGCACTGATTCCCCAGTTTGAGCAAGAACTTGGGGAGCGAGAGCCAGCCGACGATCTCGTCGCTGCGGCGTTGCAGCCCCAGCCGCCGACGACTCAGCGAAAATCTTTTGATGGGCTGCTGGCACTGCTGGTGTGCGGGTCTTTGGCGGCGGCCGTGGCGATTTGGTATGGGATGCAGGGTCGTTGGCAGTCGGCGGCAGTGCCGGATGCGCCGGATGCGGCAGAAGTGGCAGCCCAGCCCCCCTCGCCCGAAAACCGCGAATTTTTAGACTACATTCAGCGATCGCTCAAGGTGCTGGAAAGTAAAGCTGCCCGCAGTCAGGCAGAGGCGACCGGCCCCAATGCCGGGGGCAACTTGCCCAGCGTTGCTGTGGCAGGCAACCCAACCACTCCGGGCAGCGGCGCGGCGGGGAGCGATCCGGTGATTGTGCCCGTCTATCGGCCGCCAGCGGGCATGGTACTGCCGGGCCGCAGCGGCGGCTTCCCCAATTTACCTGGGTTCTCGCTGCCGGGGCGATCGCCCGCCGTTTCCACTGTGCCGCTGCCCCAAGCTCCGACTGCTGTGCCCCAGACCAGCAGCGCTGACCCGCCCACTACAGCGCCCAACATCGCCGCCACTGCCACACACACGCTGGTCGGCATTTTGGAACTGAGCGACCCGTCTCGTTCGGCAGCCCTGTTTGAAATCAACGGCACCACCCAGCGTGTGCAGGTGGGCGAACCTATCGGCTCTAGTGGCTGGACGCTAGTTTCCGTTAAGGGCAACGAGGTGATGGTGCGGCGCAATGGCGATGTGCGATCGGTCTACACTGGACAGCAGTTCTGATCCCTTGGTAGGGTTTGGGTGCGATCGCGCTTGGGTTTAACCCTCAATTCGTTTGCTGCTTCATCGCCCCCTTACCCGCTCCAGAGGAGTGTTCCATGAGCCTTTTTGACGACCTCAGCACCTTCCTAGAATCTCGTCTAGACGAGTTTTTACGCGATAATCCGCACTTGGAACTTCAGGCCCTCGAAGATAACCTGCGCGACCAGGAAGGCGAAGCGATTCGGCTGTTGGGCGACCTGCGGCTCAAGGAAAGTCGGCTTCAGCAAGAAATTCTCAACACGGCGCAGGACGTACAGCTCTGGCACGCCCGCGTCGAAAAGGCAAAGGAAAAAGGACGGCTAGACCTGGCCCAACCCGCAGAAGAACATGAAGCCACGCTGTTGCGCCAGGGCAACCAGCTTTGGGGGCAGATGGAAGCCCTGCGCCAGCGGATTCAAGAAACCATTGACCTCCAGCGCCAGATTCAGCAGAAGCGTAAAGAGGTGTCGGCTCAGGCAGCCCAGGCGGCCCAGGCAGCCCGCAAGGCTGCTTCTGTCGATCAGCAGTGGCAAACCGCTGGCTGGCAAAATTACAGCACCACAGCTTCTGGCCCAACAGCCCCCCAACAAGACCTGGAAAAGGCCTTTCGACAGTGGGAAATGGACGAAGAAATTGAAGATTTGAAGCGCAATATGGGCAAGGGCTGAGCGGCGGGGATTAAAATCTTGAGAACTGAATATTCGGGTTAACCTGCCTCGAATCGCTACCTCACAGATACCACTCCGGGATGTTATGCCAGCGAATCGCCCCCCCATTCCTGCCAAATTGCGTCTCCGCACTGCGCTCGTTGTCCCCTTCGTTTTGGAAATTGCGGCGGCAGTCGGGTTGGTGGGCTATCTGTCGTTTTTGGCGGCTCGGCGCGCGGTGAACGATCTGGCCTTGCAACTGCGGAGCGGGCTATCGGCACAGATCGAGCGGGAGCTAGAGAGCTACTTTACGGCTCCACACGATATCAACCGACTGAATACGGCCGCCTTTACCCAGGGCAACCTCGACTTTCAAAACCCGCAAAATATTGCCCAAATGCACCAGCAGGTGAGGATTTCGCCCTATATTTTTGGGTCTTATTGTGGCACCGAGCAGGGCGAGTTTTTGGGGGCGGGGCGATCGGCCGTAGGCAGTGACGAAATTCAGCTCTGGCTGACAAACAGCGCCACGAAAGGCCGGTTTTTTTATTACGAGCTAGATCGGCGGGGCGATCGCCTCAGTTTTGTCAAAGAAGATGGCGACTATGACCCGCGATCGCGCCCTTGGTATCAGGATGCACTTAAACAACGAGGAGCCGTCTGGAGCGACATTTATCTAGATTTCGCCACGTTTTTGCCCGTGCTGACAGCCAGCCTCCCAGTCTACAGCGAACAGGGCACCGTGCTGGGAGTCTGCGCCACAGATGTACAGCTTCCGGTCGAGTTTCGCCAGTTTCTCTCTAACCTGAAAATTGGCAAAACGGGCAAAGCCTTTGTGATCGACCGGGCCGGCCAAATCCTTTCTAGCTCGACCCAGGAGCCGCTGACCATCGGTGAAGGAGAAGCCACCCTGCTGCTGCAAGCGGTGGACAGCAGCGAGCCGCTGATTCGCGAAACGGCCCGATTTTTGCAGCAGCGATTTGATGATTTTCGCAACATTCAG
>RFIF01000049.1 GCA_003695655.1 Cyanobacteria bacterium J069 | reverse complement strand
GGACTTACGCAGTTGAAACGAGTTGTATAGATTCTGGGTGATTTTTCGCGGGCTGCGCCCGCGAAAAATCACCCAACTGCGTAAGGCCTAAGGAAATCTTGAAAGTTCTGTAAGTCCTGCCGTACCTGCGTTCTGGATAACCGTTCGCCGACGATCCACGTTAGCTCACGACCACAATATCGGAACGAGTCAGCGACAGGTTCAGCGGCAGGATAGCAATTTGCACCGGGGCGACTCCATCGCCAGCCCCATTCGCGTCATATAGCAAATCTCCATTGAGCGGGTTGTAGATGATCCGGTGATTGGGAGTGCGGGCCGCCACGCCCAGGGCAAACCGAGATGCCTCTAAGACACCCGCTCTCTGGAAACTATCAAACTCAGAAGCCACGATCCGCAGCTTGTCAACGCCAGGGGTAAAGTCGGTAATGTAGTCCACACCGAGTCCGGGGGCATTTAGCTGAAAGATATCCTGACCGCTGCCACCCGTTAGCGCATCATCGCCCCCACCGCCTACCAGCGTGTCATTGCCCGCACTGCCAATAATCACGTCGTTGCCCGCCTGCGTGTGAATTTCGACACCTGTCGCAAACGTCGAAGCATCCACCAGGTCATAGTTATCGCCAGTCCGAACGAACGGCACATTAATGACGGTCTCAAATGCAGAAAAGACTAAATAATTAGTCCTGATGGCATCCCCAATTACGGCTCCGCCATTGCCGTCAAACACTTCTACTCCGCTAATCCAGGTAGAGGTGTTGAATTGGTAGAAATTATTAATTTGCCAGATGAATATATCTGCCCCGGCAGTATCATTGCGAATTGTGTCGATGCCGGAGCCACCATAGATCGTGTCGCCATCCAGGTCGCCGCTGTTCGCATAGTCGGGCACGTTGAACAAAAACAGGTCGTCTCCCGCTTCTCCATAAATTGTGTCGGCACCACCGCTCAAGACAATCGTGTCATTGCCCGCACCAGCCCACACCTGATCTATATCAGCAGCGCCGAGGATGCCTGTGTAGATCAAATCATCGGCATCACCTGTGTAGATAAAGTCATCGCCGCTGTTGGCCTCGACCACGTAGGCAGTCTCTGTCGCGATGAACAGGGTGTTGACGTTGGGCTGTCCCACCAGCGTAGCGGTTTCCAGCGTGGAATCTGGCACCGCAAGGGTCAGGGGAGCGGCGATCGCCCTCGTTTCTTCAGGCAAGGTAGCTTCAACTATCCCGTCAGCCAGCTTAGTTGTTTCCAAAGAAATTGCTTCTGGGGGAAGAGCTTCTGGGGGAGGAGCCTCTAAGGGAAGAGCTTCTGGGGGAAGAGCTTCTGGAGGAGAAGCTTCTGGGGGAAGAGCTTCTGTGGGAGCAGCTTCTGGGGGAGGAGCCTCAATGATCGGTACACCAATCACGGTGTCTTCCGTATTCAGCAGCGCGTCTGTAGAGATGGATATGAGGCGATCGCCCTCCTGAATATACAGCGCCGCCGCCTCAAACTCCTCAGCCGAAAAATTCAGCACGCTCAAGTCCAGTCTTTGATCAGTCGGGCTGCTGATATAGCGCTTTAACGCAGCAAACTGCTCAGCACTGATCAGCGCTTGGAGCTGCTCTGAAGTCAGCACCAGGCTAATTCGATCTGTGCCCAATCCGCCTTTGTAAACCGTTCTAACCACATGTTCCGTTGCGGTAAAGACCGTGTCATTACCACTTCCCAAGATCACCTCTGTCACCACCTCTGTCACCGCTGAGGCATCAGTGAGGCTTGCTGCAAGCAGGTCAGTTTGGCTATCCATAGATCTAAAGCTCTGGGGGCGTTCTCAAATAAAGGGGGAGTGAAAACAACAGAAAGACAAAGCGAACGTTCGACAGAAATCTAAACCAAGCTCATGTCTTCAAAAAAATTCGCAAAAAATCATGCTCACTACACAGCAAGCTTTACAGGGGAATATCTGCAAACCCCGGAAATATGGAAAACTGCAAATTCTAGAAACCAGTTCTGTCTGAACAAGGTTCAATCCAGACTTGGGTGAACCTAAACTGCAACCCGGTGCACTCTACGCTGCCTTTATGTGATCAGGTATGTGATCAAATATGTGATTAAACTATTTGCAACGCTTCAGGGAGCGATGTGGGACTGACTGGTGCGGCCTGTGCCGGGCTATGTATCTTTCAATTAAGCTGGGAATATTTACGTGTAAATACTTAAGTTGTTGCTCCTCCTGTATATTAAGGCTGCACAAACTCTGATAAAGCGACTTTATAGAGGCTTTATCGAAGCTTTAATCTGGCTTCAATGGAAATCTATGCGGAGTTAGTCAGGATTCTATGCTTCGTCCTGGGGATGAGGCGATCTTTAGAACGGTGAGCCAACTGTGAGCCAACTGTGAGCCAACTGTGAGCCAACTGTGAGCAAGATGACCCATTCTCTGGATTCTCAACTGGATCAGCACAATATTCGGTTTGTGCGCCTGTTGTGGTGCGATAACGGCAACGTCATCCGCAGCAAGGCGTTTCATCGCCAATTTCTGGATGAGCACCGCCACACTGGCATTGGCATTTCTATGGCGCAGCAGGCGGTGCCCGTAATGCTGGATGGGGTAGCGCCTGACAGTGGGCTGGGGCCTGTCGGCGAAGCCTGGCTCATCCCCGATTGGCAGACCTTTAGCCCGCTGCCCTATGCACCGGGCCATGCGCGGGTAATGGGCGATATGCAGGTGGGTGGACAGCCCTGGCGTTTGTGTCCACGCGGCTTTCTCAGGCGGATGCGATCGCGCCTGGCAGATGCGGCCGGATTGCAGGTAATGGCGGCGTTTGAGCCTGAGTTTTATTTGCTGAGGCGGGATGAGGCGGGACAGATTAGCCCCGTAGACCAGACGCCCTTTGCGGCAACGCTGGCGATGGACTTGAGCCGAGCGGTCATTGATGACATCGCAGACGCGCTGGTGGCGCAGCAGGTTTTGGTCGAGCGCTATTATCCAGAGTCGGGGCCAGGGCAGTATGAAATTGCCGTCCGCTATGGCGAGGCGCTGCGGGCGGCCGACCAGCAGATCGCCTTGCGGGAGACGGTGCGGGGGGTGGCGCTGCACCACGGGCTGCGGGCGTCTTTTCTGCCTAAGGTGTTTGCCGATCAGGCGGGGAGCGGCTGCCATCTGCACTTGAGCCTGTGGCGCGACGGGATAAATCTGGTGCCAGATGGCAACCGTCCTGGGGCCCTGTCGGCGATCGCCCTCCACTTTATTGGCGGCATTTTGCATCATCTGCCCGCGCTGATGGCCATCACCACACCCAGCACCAATTCTTATCGTCGGCTCCAGCCCCATAGTTGGAGCGGAGCATTTCGCGCCTGGGGGCTAGACAACCGCGAAGTAGCGGTGCGCATTCCCAGCAACCCCACCCTGCCCAGCCCCACCCATCTCGAACTCAAAACCGTGGATGCATCTGCCAATCCCTATCTGGCACTGGGCGCAGTGATGGCGGCTGGGCTGGACGGCATCCAGCGGCGGCTTGACCCTGGCGCACCCCTGGACGTTGATCCAGGCACCCTGCCGGAGGCTGAGCGTCAGTCTCGCCAAATCGACCGCTTGCCGGCCAACCTGGGAGAGGCGATCGCCCATCTCAGTCAATCACCTACATTACTAGAGGCGCTGGGAACCGATTTGGCACAGGCTTTTCTGGCAGTGCGTCGGGCCGAGTGGAACGCTTTGGGAACGCTCGATTTTGCCGAGGAGGTGCGGTGGCTGCTAGAGCGCTACTAGCGCTCCTAAGAGCTGTCATCCATTGCGGGCTATCCAACCTAGCCATCCAGTCCGGTTATTCAGACTGACTCAACATTCAGCTTCTTAGAGATTTCAGACTCTAGCCTGGTTTATCTGGATGAGCGCGATCGTGCTGGTTCTAGGCTTCTGAGGTGAATTTAATGACGCGCCCCAGGGTTGCTCGGGTGCCGTTCACAAGGCTGTAGAGAATACTTCGCGAGAACCCTGGTGACTTCTGCCTGGTGACTTCTGCCTTTAGACGGTGCTATCAGAATACAAACATGCAGTACGGTGGATGCTATTGTTGCAGATAATCAAGTTTCGCTCTTAAAATCTCGCGCTTACTAACCCCATTTAGATCTCACGCTATGTAATTAGTTAGATCTCACGCTATGTCATTAGTGCTGGCTATCGGTGCTGGGGCAAAGTTCAGGATTTCACAGTCCTGGGGTTTCACAGCTCATCTCTGTTTAGCTTCTTTGAATTCCTTCAGAGAATTCTGTCAAACAGTCCGGTGCAATCAGCTTAGTTTCTAGCTGGGTTTAGTTTCTAGCTGGGTATAGCACCATCGCTCGACTTCATCTAACACTCCTCACGACTTTTGGCAGTATGACTCAAGGCTAGAGTGGGTCGCACGGCGCTAGCCAACACCCCTGTTGTAATGCGCTCCTCTGAGGTACTGAGTTAGCTCTCCTTCGGTTGACTTTTGCGTTCGGAACTGGCGTTCAGAATCGGCGTTCAGAACAGCAGAGCTATTAGCGCTCGGCCCAGTGGCTTTGGCGATCGCCAAAATTCCGCCCATGGCCCGAGTCTTCATCTCGCTGCAACACGCCGACCCAACGAAATCGAACCTGCGTCATCAAAGGGCACTGACCGGATTGGATTCTGTACGCTTGCTGACTTGCAAAGCCACCCCCACCCGTGAGCGATCGCCTCCCTTCCTCAACCCAGCTTTATGGCTCCCCGAACACGCTCATGCCGACAGCTTGTGCTTCGGCGGAAACGGGTGCGTCTGCCGATCCAGACGCCCCAATCTGTCCGCCTGCCGCCTACGAACCTCGCCTTCAGCAGGTGTTGGATGCCCTGCCCGTCTGCATTTCCTACGCCAATGCCCAACAGCGCTACTGCTTTATGAACCACACCTACGAAGTGTGGATGGAGCGACGGCGCGAGGAACTGTATGGGAAGCTTGTGCAAGAAGTCATTGGCGATGCTGCTTATCAGCTTGCGGCTCCGTTTATCGAGCAGGCGCTTAAAGGCCAATCGGTTCATTATGAGGCTGCACTACCCTACGAAACCGGCAAGACGCGCCAGGTATCTGTGCTGCTAGTGCCCGATTGGAACGCCGACCAGCAGGTGCAGGGCTATTATGCGCTAGTGACCGATATTAGCGATCGCAAAGCGCTAGAGCAAACCTCTCAGCAAACCTCACTGCAACTGCAAAAGGTGCTGCATAGTGCCTGTGCGTCGGTTGTCAGCTTTCGGCTCTACGCCAATGTAGAAATCACCTGGGGCTATGACTATCGCTCTCCCGGCGCAGAAGCCCTGTTTGGCTACACCGCCGAGGAACTGATGGCCGACCCCCTCCTCTGGCTGTCTCGCGTGCTGCCCGAAGATCGGCAGTCCGTAATTGTGCCCGCTCAAACGCAGCTATTGCAGGGACAATCCGTCACCTTTGAATATCGGTTTCGCCATCAGGACGGGTCGATTCGGTGGATTTCTAGCGTTGCCTCCAGTACATATGTGCCGCCTGAACACTGCTGGCGTATTACCGCTGTAGACATTGATATTACCCAGCGCAAACGCACCGAAGACGCCCTCCAGCAAAGCCAGGATCGCTTAAAAACGGCACAATCCGTCGCCCAAATCGGCAACTGGGAATTTGACCTGGTCACGCAGAAAATCACCTGGTCTGACCAGATGTTTGCCATCTATGGGCAATATCCGGAACTGGGGGAGCCAAGCTATCTCGAACTCCTGCAAAAATTTGTGCCAGAAGACCGGGTCAGGCTGGAAACAGCGGTTTCTAACGCAATTCGGCTGGGGAAACCCTATGTTTTGGATATGCGGCTAATCCAGCCCGATAGCCAAATTGTTTACCTGGAGTTACGGGGTCAAGCCCAACTCGACCCAGAGGGGCACGCAATTCGACTCTATGGCACTACGCAAAACATTACCGAGCGCAAGCGGTTAGAACTGGCGCTAAAGCAGCGATCGCAGCGAGAGAGTGCGCTCAATCAGGTGATCCAGTCGATTCGCAATTCCCTCGATCTGCCCACTATTTTTGAATCGGCCGTCCAGGAAACCGCAGATCTGCTGCGCCTGATTCGGGTTTCGATCATGCAATATCGCCCGGCCCAACAGTGCTGGCGGCTGCGTGCAGAATATGTCCCGCCGGATCGTCCTTCTCTAAAACGGCAGGGGCTAACCATTCCGCATGAAAACAATCCCCTGGGAGCCCAGATTGCTCGGGGTGAGATTGTCCGCCTGGACGACAATCGCCAGGCCCCTGGCGCGATGAATCAAGCGCTGGCGTCACAGCTTCCGGGGCGATGGCTGCTGGTGCCTCTCAAGATCGGCAAGACAATTTGGGGCAGCCTCAGCCTGACGCGGGAAATTGCGCATGATCCGTGGCAAGACTGGGAAGTGGAGCTGGCGCAGGCTGTGGC